>NZ_LIRO01000012.1:0-127905 GCF_002742025.1 Limnothrix sp. PR1529 | reverse complement strand
ATGAAGGTCAACCAGATCTCAAAAAATCTCCGACTGCTGAGCACTGGGTAATCATGCTCAGGTAAGCTTTTGAGAATAGGTTTGACGATTTGAGAGAATGAGCGTAACATTGGTGTATTACTTTTTGATTGTTTGGGGTAAGAATTACATCTTCTTACCCCTTTTTTATAACCTGAATCTGTCATTCAACACTTCTGGTTCTGATATTCATTGCGTTAAAGAATTGCGAATGAAAAATTCGGCGTTTTTGTCTGTAATGAGAAAAATCAATAATAGAACTTGGTCAGTAATTTAATTGACGGTTTCATCAGTTTTTGAATGGATTCAGAGCCGGATCTTGGACAGCCTGCATCGTTTCTAAATTTCATAAACGAATGTTCTAGACTGGCCAGGGAGCGTCTGGGATCAAATTCTTGCGAAAAATGGGTATGTTGCTTGTTGAGCAGCTCTCCAGAAACTTCAGCGATTTGATGGCATCTTAATTTTGCTTGCGTCTTGATCTCGCTGGATCTGACTCCTACTCACTGCTTGTTGTCCTTACCATGCATGTCTTGCGGAACTTAGGTGGCTGCTCCTTCGTGGGGGTGGGCGTTGGGGGATGTTTAATTGCGGGAATTGCGGGTTTTTGGCCGATCGGGAGCCTGGGTGCTGACTCGGGGGCGGTTTGGGCCCAGTCGATCGCCCCGGCGGCCGACGGCACGGGCACGGTGGTGACTCCCCAGGGCGATCGCTTAGATATCAGCGGTGGCAGTCGATCGAGCGATGGGGCCAACCTGTTCCACAGCTTTGAACGGTTTAATCTCAACACCCAGGAAATTGCGAATTTCCTGGCCACGCCGGACTTGCGCAACATTCTGGGGCGTGTGGTGGGGGGCGATCCGTCGCGAATTGATGGACTCATCCAGGTCAGCGGTGGCAACCCCAATCTGTTTTTGGTGAATCCGGCGGGTTTGGTGTTTGGGCCCAATGCTCGGCTGAATGTGCCCGCTTCCTTCACGGCCACCACGGCCACGGGTGTGAGCTTTGGTGAGTCTGGGGAATTTTGGTTCCAAGCGACGGGAGCCAATCAATACACGAATTTGTTGGGCGATCCAACGGGGCTGGCGTTTGCCCTGTCGCAACCGGCAGGAATTTTGAACCGGGCGGCCCTGGCTGTGCCAACGGGCCAAAGCTTGAGTTTGGTGGGGGGCACGGTGTTGAGCGTGGGAACCCTGTCGGCTCCGGGGGGGCGGCTGATGGTGGCGGCGGTTCCGGGCGATCGCTTTGTGCGGTTCACGCCGGAAGGGTCGGTGCTGGCGTTGGATTTGCCGATCGGGGGGCGGCCCGGTGCGGATTTGGCGTTGGGCCCGATCGCCCCGCGAACCATTCCGGAACTGCTGGCGGGGCAACCGGTCACGGCCAATGCCTTGACGGTGCGGCCCGATGGCACGGTTTCGATCGGCCATTCTGAGGGCCCCTTGGCGGCGGGTGATGTGGCGGTGCAGTCAGCCACGGCCGGAACGGCCACCCTGTCGGCGGCCCATAACTTGCTGCTGCTGTCTAGTCAGCTCAGCACCACGGGCGATTTACATTTGCTGGCGGGACAAGCGGCGATCGGGCGCGACAATCCCACAAATCCTTTGCGGTTGAGCGCCGGGGGACAGTTGACCCTCTGGGGCGATCGGCAGGTAGATCTATACGGCTTGCACCACCCCGACAGCGGTATCATCAGTGATCACAATCTTTTTTTAGTGAGTTCAGGGGCGATCGCCGGGAATTTGCCCCTGCGCACGGGTGGTCAATTGTTTGTGACGCAACCAACGGGCGATCGGGTGCTGTTTCGCACGGTCTTTGAACCGATCTTCAGCGATCGCGATGGTCAAACCACCCTCGCCTTCGGCTCCACACCCGCCCGCATCAACCGCGCTCCCTTCATTTCCTCGCCCGTGGTTGCTACCACCACCACCAGACCCACTACGCCCTCACCCAGCAGCACCAGTTCCAGCAGCACCAGCACTGGCTCCACAACCCTACGCCCTGTCGTTCCTTTGAACCCCACGGGCACGGGGACAACGGGCACGAGCACAGGGACAACAGGCACGATCAACCCCGGATCCATTACCCTGATTCCCGGCACAACCAACGATCCCCCCAGTACCAATCCAACCCTGAGCAGTTCAGTGTCGCTGATTCCGGTGGCTCCCATGCAAACTGGCTCCAATTCCAGCACCACCAACACCACCGTTAGCGGCCTGAACACTTCCTTTAGCTTGATCCCGATCGCCCCTGTGGACTCAACCACAACCAATTCCACCAATTCAGAGGATGAGGACGATCGATCTGCTTTCTTGCCTGTGAAGCCGATCGTGGTGAACAACAATTCCAACACCGCTAATACCGGGAACACTGGCCCTTCATTCACGGTGGCTACGGTCAACATCAGCCTTGACGGAGCAAACTTTGGTGGCTTATTGACACCAACCAATCAAGGAATCCATTTCTCTACCGGCAAGGCACCCATTTCGGCTCCTTGGGCCGCCAATGTGGATGGGTTGGTGCAGTCCACCTTGGCCAACACCACTGAACAACCGGTGAGTGCGGGGGGGAGTAGCCCAGTGGCGGGAACTGCCAATGCTGGGAATACGAACCTGATTGGCAATAACCTAAGCGCGGCCATTAGTTCCGATTCGATCGTGCAGCGGGCGAATCTGGCCTCCGCTGCCTTTGCGGCGAACCCGGCATCAGTGAACGGCGTTGCTGGCAATGCGGCCCCTGTGACCGGTGCAGTTCCCACATCCACGAATTTGTCGATCGCGCCTTCTTCCGGCCAGTCCCCCAATGCAGCACCTTTGGTTCCGCCCTCGGGGATAACGGATGCGGCCAACAACTCGATGGTGGGAACCTTGGCAACGGGGCTACCGGTGAGCAGTAACCCCTTACCTAACAGTGGTGCAATTGGAGAGGGTGGCTCGAACCTGGCGCATTCGGCCGGCGTGGTGAATTCCCAAGCCAACCAGGCGATTAACCAAACGGCCTTGTTGGGGTCTCGATCGCCCGGTTTGGAGAGCACAAATCCCTCGGGAATCCCCGCCAACGGCCCAGTAACCGATCCAGGGCAAGTGTTGAATCTGCAAGCCTTGCGGGCCGAAACCCTGCAAGCGGCCCTTTGCGACAACACCGTTTGGTTAGATTGCCAACGCAAAGACCTTGAGCGGGCCCGCAGCAGTGGCGATCGCAAGGCGATCGTGGTGGCCTTGCAGCGGTTGGGCCGGGCCCACTACCAAGCGGGTGAATATGGCGATGCGATTTTGGCCCATCGCGAAAGTCGTGATTTAGCAACGGATCAGCCCCTGTTGGCCGCGATCGCGGAAAGCGACCTGGGCAGTAGTTATGGGGCTTTGGGTCAATATCCAGAGGCGATCGCCCATTATGAGCAGGCCTTGGCCCTGTTGCGATCGAACCCTGCGCCCACGTTGGAAAGCAATATCCTGAATAACTTGGGCCTAATGGCGACCAATCAACAAAACCTGGAGCAAGCCCGCGCCTATTTTGCACAGTCCTTGGCGATCGCCCAGCAGCATCAGGATCTGAGCAACCAAGCCCGCGCCCTCACCCAAATTGGCCTGCTGGATTACCAAGCGACGCGCTACGAAGCGGCCGTGAAAGCCCATCAGGCCAGCTTGGCCCTGGCGGAACAGGCGAACGATCAACCGGCGATCGCTCGCACCCTCGATAATTTGGGCTTGGCCTACTATGCCCAAGGGGACTATGGGGCTGCGGCCACGGTTCAACAAAAGGCCCTGGCCCTGTCGCAGGCCTTGGGCGATCGCCACGGTACGGCGCGGGCCCTGTCTAACCTGGGAGATACATACTATCGACTCCAAGACTTTGACGCGGCCACGGATTATCTGCAACGGGCGATCGCCTCTTGGGAACAGGTGCGCGAAAACCTGACCAGCGATGGGGCCCGGTTGGCGATTTTTGAAACCCAAGAAACCACCTACAGCACCTTGCAAACGGTGTTGATTGCGGCCCAAAAACCGGAACAAGCCCTGCTGGCCAATGAACGGGGTCGGGCCCAAGCCCTCTTGAAACTGTTGGCGGAAGAAAGCCAATGGGGCGAACGATCCGCCGCGCGATCGGCCCCAACTCCCAACCCATCGGAATTGACGGACTCGATCGACCTAGGGCAAATTCAGCGGGTGGCCCGCGAGCAGTCCGCCACGCTGATTTCCTACGCGATCGAGCGGGATACCCGAGACCACGAGGGCCAACGCCAGCTCCTCGACTTAGCCATCAATATTTGGGTGGTGCAGCCTTCAGGACAGGTGCATTTTCGCCAAGTGCCCTTGCCCAACAGCCAAACCCTACGCGATCAAATTCCCCTGTTGCGGTTGTTTTTGGGAACACGCACCGCCAGCCGATCGGCCCAGTCCACGGTGAACGGCAACCGGCGATCGATCACCCCCGGTTTGCGCCAGCTCCATCGCCTGTTGATTGAGCCGATCGCCGAATGGTTACCCACCCAACCGGGCGATCGATTGATTGTGATGCCTCAGCAGGATCTGTTCCTGGTGCCCTTTTCTGCCCTGCAAGATGATCAAGGCCGATATCTCATCGAGCGCCACAGTTTAGCCATGGCTCCTTCAATTCAAGTGCTCGATCGCACCCAACGCCAGGCCCAGCGCCTGCGTCAGGAAGGAACAGCCCTGACCGATCGCCCCTTGATCGTGGGTAATCCAACCATGCCGCGCCTGCCCAGCAGCCGAACCAACACCCGATCGCAATTGGCCCCGCTGCCCAATGCGGAAATCGAAGCCCAATCGATCGCCCACATGTTGAACGCTCGGCCCCTGTTGGGATCCCAAGCCACCAAAGCCGCCGTCCTCGGGCAAATGGAGCAAGCCAGCCTGATCCACTTGGCCACCCATGGAATTTTGGATGCGAAACATGGCCTAGACAGCGCGATCGCCCTAGCCCCCAGCAACAGCCCAGGGGATGATGGTTGGCTGACCGCCCGAGAACTGCTGAACCTGGACTTGAAGGCGCAGTTAGTCGTTCTCAGCGCCTGCAACACTGGCCAGGGGGCAATTTCCGGTGATGGGATTGTGGGCCTATCCCGATCGCTCCTGGCGGCCGGAACCCCCAGCGCGATCGTCACCCAATGGGCCGTGCCCGACGCACCCACCGCCTTCCTAATGACCCAGTTCTATCAATTCCTGGGGCAAGGAATGGACAAGGCGGCGGCCCTGCGCCAAGCCACCCTAAGAACCATTCAGGAATATCCCGACCCGATCGACTGGGCCGCCTTCACCCTGATTGGCGACACCCGATAGTTCAGTCTCCAATAGACTCCTGCCCAAAAGGTGAGCATTGATGAATTCCCATCTCACCAGCGCCGAAAGTTGGAGAAACGATGCTATACTGCACCGAGTCGGTTCTAGCGGGGAGCAGCCGCTAGAGGTAACGGGGAAAGTTCGGTGTAAATCCGGCACTGTCCCGCAGCTGTGAAGGAGAAGCGTTTCTCCGAGTCAGAATGCCCGCCGATTCAGTCCTACAAAGCCCCACACATCTGCGAGGTACAGATGAACCTACAGCATTTTGCTGACGACCCCCAGAAAATTGGGTCCTCAAGCTCTTACAGCGCAACATTTCAGCTCAGCACCTTGATCGTGCCTGCCTGTCCGGCAAACTTCTAAGTCCAGGCGGGCGTGGATCCTAATTCCCTCAAAGAGCTGACCGCTAGGGCGATCCAGTTTCTACCCAATGGCAAGGGCCAACCACGATGACCGGGGACTGACTATCAGGTTGCCCGATCGCTGGTTGCAATCTGGAATTTCTCCAGATTATGAGAGACCCGATCGCCCCGTCAAAATCAGCGGGACTTGGTGTCAGCGGGACTAAAAAGACCGACAAACTCAACCATCGAACTCAACCTTCGTCGCTCTCACCAGCGACAAGCTCCAGCACAGGGGCACAACCGCCAATCTTGTGGACTCAGCCCCCAAAGCGAGACTTAGGCAACCTCAGAGTAATGCCCACACTCGCTGCATCTTGGCTGGATTAGGTCTGTTTGTCGCCCAGGACTTGGTTTCAACATTCATCCTTTGACATCGCGCGGACTTGCCTAGCCGATCGGCAGGTGCTCTGTTCAATCGAGCACCCCTCAATGGCGGTGTCATCGTCACTCAACATTTCACAAAATTTCACAAAATTTCAGGAGCCTCGATTCCCATGGTTATTCAAACCGCCACCTTGGGCTATGCCCGCATGGGTAAAAATCGTGAAGTCAAAAAGGCCCTAGAGTCTTTTTGGCATGGCAAGTGTGAGATCAGCGCCTTGCGATCGGTCGTAGAAGCCGTGGAAACCCACGCTTGGACAACCCAGTTAAAGGCTGGGGTCGATCGAATTGCCGTCGGAGACCAAACTCTTTACGACCACGTTCTAGATTGGTCGGTGCGCCTGGGGTTAATTCCCGCTCGGTTTCGGCAGTTCACAGGCATTGATCAGTACTTTGCTATGGCCAGGGGCAAAGACGGGATTCCTGCCCTCGAAATGACGAAATGGTTTGATACCAACTATCACTATCTCGTGCCCGAAATTGAGTCTGATCTTGCTCCCGCGGCCAATTTCGATGATTTTCTGGCAACGGTCAAGCGAGCACAGCTCATTCTCCGCGATCGGGCGACTCCCGTGATCCTCAGTCCGGTCACGCTGCTCACCCTCAGTCGGCGCTCCAACGATCTCTACTCAGATTTGGATCGGTTGCTGCCTCTCTACCTTGACCTGCTGGGGCAGTTGAAATCTCTGGGAATCACCGAGGTGCAATTCCATGAGCCAGCCTTGGTGACCAGTCATGCCGGCGATTTAGAAACTGCCATTAAACATACCTATCATCAGCTAGCAACTGCGGGGCTGCCGATTCAACTGGTGACCTACTTTGATGATCTGGGGGATGCCTATGGCTGGGTGATGCAGCTCCCGGTAGCTGGAGTTAGCCTCGATTTCACGCGAGGCAACAATCTGTCTTTAGTGAAAGCCCATGGCATTCCTCGCGACAAAGTGCTTGGGGCTGGTGTTGTGGACGGGCGGAGCGTTTGGGCAATTGAACCCAAGGGTCTGCTGGAACTGCTTCAGGAATTGCAGGCAATCACGCCAAATTTGCGCGTTCAGCCCTCCGCGTCGCTCCAGTTCGTTCCCCATGATGCAACCTGCGAAACTCAACTCCCCCAACCCTTGCGCGATGTCCTCAGCTTTGCGGAGCAAAAGTTAACGGAAGTGGTGTTGCTGGCCAAGGGCCTCAACGGACAAGACATTGCCCATGAGCAAGCGGCGATCGAGTTGCGTTGGCAGGCATTCAAGCGCTTTAACTTGCCCAATCCGGTGGTGCGCGACGTGTTGCAAACCCTAAAAGTAGAGGATTTTCAGCGTTCCCTTCCCTATGAACAACGACTGAATCGACAGCCCAAACTCCCCCCCTTGCCCACCACCACGATCGGTTCTTTTCCTCAAACCCAAGACATCCGACAACTGCGGCTCCGATACAAAAAGGGAGAAATTTCCCAAACAGACTATCACCAGGCGATCGATACCAAGATTGCAGAGTGCATCAAGCGCCAAGAGGACGTTGGGCTAGATGTGCTAGTCCACGGTGAATTTGAGCGGACTGACATGGTGGAGTATTTTGGACAGCAACTCCAGGGCTTTGCCTTCACAACGGATGGATGGGTGCAGAGTTATGGCAGTCGTTGTGTGCGCCCACCCATCATTTATGGTGATGTGTCCCGCTTGCAACCCATGACCGTTCGGGAGTTTCGAGTTGCACAATCGTTGACAAACAAGCCAGTGAAGGGAATGCTCACTGGCCCGGTCACAATGATCAATTGGTCATTTCCCCGAGCTGACCTCCCGCGCCGTGAACAGGCCATGCAGATTGCGCTGGCTTTACGCGATGAGGTTGCCGATTTGGAAGCCGCCGGAGCTGCCATGGTGCAAGTGGACGAACCGGCTCTCCGGGAAGGGTTGCCCTTGAAATCTGCCCGGTGGAATGAGTACCTCAGTTGGGCTGTGGATTCGTTCCGATTAGCCACCGGTGGCGCGAAGGCTGAAACCCAGATTCACACGCACATGTGCTATTCCGAGTTTGGAGACATTATTGAGCACATTGAGCGTCTAGATGCTGATGTTCTATCCATTGAAAATAGCCGCAGCAACAACGCAACGCTCTTTGAAATTACGGATGCTGGATATCAGTATCAAGTTGGGAACGGGGTCTATGATGTCCACAGCCCAAGCGTTCCCAGTGTGGAGCAAATTCTCCAACAGTTGCGCACTGGTGTTGATCTTTTGCCTGTTCAGCAAACCTGGATTAATCCTGACTGCGGGCTAAAAACTCGCCAGTGGGAAGAAGTGCTTCCTGCGCTCAAAAATATGGTGCTCGCCACGCAAAAGCTACGGGAAGAAATTCATGGTTCATCCCACTAGTTCAAGGTTGCCTGACCTGACTGTTGAGTCACCTACTTTTATTCAGGAAAACTTCCTGTATATCGGCTATGTTGCATGGCAGGGCTACCTCAAACATGGACGAGGAATCGTGGCTTGTGTGGCGAAAGAAGCGGTGACTACTCGCTTGGGATGGATTGAGAATGTAACAGCAAGGTCTGTGCAATATATTCCGTTTGACCTTGCTGCTTTATACCTTGACCTTTGCCTTGTGCCTGTTAGTTCAATCGATCGCCTGTTGAACACAATCAAAACCTATGCACCCGATCGAGAAATTTTGATTTTGGTCAAGCACGGTCAAGAGGTTGAGATTGACTGGCTGCAAAACCTAGCAATTGCGCCTTCTGAGTGTTATCACCAAGTTTGCGATCGCTGGTCAGAGTTTAATTTGGCTTCTTAACTCGATAGGAGCTGAATTAACACCAAAAATTTCAAGGTTGATGATTGATTCGGCCTATCAGCTCGATGAATGAGCTAGTTCATTGTGTCCTCTTTCATTTATGAATAAGCAGTCAATTTTGGCATTGGCAGACCATCCCACCGTGGCAGTGACAGGGCGAGTGGATCATTGGCTACATGATCCTGCGGGGCGATTGCCCGTGAGCTGCACGGTTCTGGCTGTGCAGGATCGAATGGATGGCCCGGATGGCATCGAAGACAGTTGGCATTTCACGAGCCAGGCCCTCCGCTATGGGGCCGGTGTCGCGATCAACTTGTCAGCGCTGCGGCCCGCTGGTACGGTTTCGCCGAATGTCACGGCCTCTGGCCCCACATCTTTTGCCCGCATTTACAGTGTTCTGAATGAGACGATCCGCCGGGGCGGCCGATTTAAAAACGGAGCGGTCAATTTGCATCTGGATAGTCATCACCCCGATGCTCAGGACTTTATTAATATTCCAATTGATCGCCTGCCTTGGGCTAAACGCACGCTAATTGTCCATGATGATTTGCTGCAATTGCCATACCTGAATGACATCATGGAGCAAATGCAATCCGGCAGTTTGTGGCTCTCTAAAGCTCGGACTGACGCTGCGGGAAATTTGCTGTATGGCAATGTTTGCAATGAAATCTTCTTGCCGTCACGGGGAACCTGTTTGCTGCAGCATGTCAACTTGGGAATGTGCTGCATTGAGGATATTCCTGATGCTTTCGAGCATGGTATGAAGATGCTCTGTGCAATTCACCCTGTGACTGGTGTGGGTGAGAGCGGCCTTTATCGATCGCCCAAACACGATCGACAGGTGGGGTTGGGGGTAATCGGCTTGGCATCGCTTTTGGCGATCGAAGGGATTACTTATCGTGAGTTAGTTGAAGCTTGGGAATTGCGCCTGCGGCCGATCGATTACACCAAAAATCAAACCAAAGCCGATCGATTAGTGGGCAGTCTGATTGAAGGGTTCGATCGCGCTGCGGCTTGGGCCCGAAAAAAGGGAATGGAGCGCAGTCTAACAATTGCGCCAACGGCTTCCTGTGCTTATCGCTATGTTGATCGCGACGGCTACACAACAACACCGGAAATTAGCCCCCCGATCGCCTGTGAAGTCGATCGCTACAGTGGCGTTTTTGGGATTCAAACCTATGATCATCATCCCCGAGTAGAAATTGCTTCAGAAGTGGGGTATGAGGACTATTTCCGATTGGCCAATTGTTGGCAGCAAAGTATGGAAGCGACGGGACAGGCTCACTCGATCTCCTTTAACGTTTGGGATACCCAGGTGATTGATCAAGCTTTCCTAGAACAATGGATGCGATCGGCACTCTGGACAACCTACTATCGATTACCAGTCCGTCAGCAGGCTGCCCTTGATAAAACCATCATTCAACAGAAACAGGTCACTTGCGATCTGGCGGCCGACGAATGTGTTGCTTGTGCTGAATAGAAAGGACCTCTGATGGACTTTTACACTGAACAATTAGCTCGTAAGCGCTCTTGGACACCCACTTGTGGCGAAAAAATGAATACAGTGCCGGGGGCGGATCAAGTTTTGGGGCGGGCCCTGGCTCTGCGCATTCTTGAATTAGAAGTGGCGGAATGGCTAGACGATGCTTGGGGTAAAACGACACTTCCAGCAACAGCAGTTGAATGTCTGCGCTCTAATATTCTGGACGAGGAACGGCACGACAAAGTATTAGGCATGGCCGCTCAAATCTATCAATTAACGACAGATAGAGATGAAGAAACAGCCAAGCAAATTCACCAGCAATGGATTAATCATCCTGATCACCCGCTGGTTAAGGCCTTTGTATTAGAAAATTCTGTTTTCTTTGTGATTTTGCCCTTGCTTCGGATGTTTGGTGGTGTGGTTTTAGGAATCATCTCGGGCGATATTTCTGGTGATGAGTCTGTCCATGCGGCTGTGCATCGCCAAATAGCTCATGATCTGGGATTGACCTACAGCAGTTCCTTAGACCGTCTCAGAAGAGATACCGTTGGTTGGCTTGTTGATGGCTTGCGGATTCCTGAAGCAGGACGCTCTGGGAAGCCTCAACGTTGGTTGGATGCATCAGATAGCTTGCTCTATCAAGGTGCTTCTGATTTGGTAGAAACCCGCCGTGCGATTCAGCCTGCATTTTTTGAAATTGCTAACGATGCCCTGCCGAGTTATCGATAGCTGGTCAGGCAGCGGCTTGGATTCTATCACTGACAATCGTATTTTTCAACTTTTTCGACCATGGTTTTTGATTTGAAGTTGTGACGAATTGGAGTTTTTGTATGGCGACATCTTCTTCTGATTGGCAGGAGTCCTTTGTTGCCACAAATTTAATTGCTCTGGGATATAACGCTTGGAGTAATTATCTGGCGGGAGGACGAGGTGCAGTTATTTGTAGCTTGAATTCACCGCAACTCAATATTACAGGAGAAACATTTCGCACCCATTATGTTGTGAGACCACGGCTCGCAGCATTTTTAAATGCTTGGCTAGCCTTTCCTGACATGGTTATTTTGAATCATCACCATATCAATGGTCACATCTTGCAAGCCGTTGACAGCTATAACCCCGAAACCGATCTGGTTTTGTTGCTGGAATCTGGCGCTCAAGCCGCTTTTTTGTACTTACGCGCTTTGCCCATTTCGCCTCCTAAAAGTTATCAAGTAGTTTGCCGAATTCAAGATGAATTTCGTCTTGAACAACCGAATGCTGCTGAGGTGGGGCAATCTGGAATCGGTCTGAATTTCTAGTGAAACTGGCTGCGGTCTGTCGGCTTCTGGGGCGATCGCCCTGCCCGATCGCCCCAACAGCAATATTCTGAACTGTGCGTTGCTCCTGGATGTTTTATGCGTCTGTCCCGAGCCTTGTTCGTCACCCTTCGTGAAGACCCCGCCGAAGCCGTTGTCACCAGTGATCTTTACATGAATCTCTGTCCTTAGGTTTCGCAAGGCTCAACCTAACCTACTGACTATTGGATTATCGCACTACTATTTTTGATAGGATTATGAGTCAAGAATGACTTGAATTTGAGATTTCAATTCAGGAATTTCTTGATCAACAACTCTCCAAACAATTCTTAGATCAACTCTAAAGTATTCATGAACCAGTAGATTTCGGAAGTCAACAATATCACGCCAAGCAATATTCGGGTATTGATTATAGGTTTCCCTGCTGATCGCTCTTGCCGCTTCGCCAATAATCTGTAGCTGAAGTAGGATCCAGCCTTGAATTAATTCATTTTCAAAAAACTCTTTCTCACCTCTTTGGGCATATTTTTCTATTTTTTGAATAGCCTCTTGGATATCTTTGATTCGCTCAAGGTCATTTCTCATAAGGGGCAGGCTTCTTGTAAAACCTCTTGACGAATTCGATCTTTCAAACCGGCAGGAGTCACCACATCAACTTTAATGGCGAGTAAGTCTTCTAAATCTCGAATCAACCCCACCGGAAACCAAGGACTAATGCGACTGAGATCGTAATCCACCAATAGATCTAGATCGCTATGGTGATCAGCCTGCCCACGGGCAACGGAGCCAAAAATTCGGACATTGTAGGCTCCGTGTTGAGCCGCAATTTCTTTGATGCGCGCTCTGAGCACTGGGGTTAAGTCGTTGAGTGTCATCGGCTATCATTTTTTTATTCCGATCGTAATGGATCGACTTGCCAAGCGTCAGGCTCACCCCATTACCCGCGCGATCGCCCTGTTCGATCGCCCCAACTGCGATATTCTGGACTGTGCATTGCTCCTGGCTGTTTTATGCGTCTGTCCCAAGCCCTGTTCGTCACCCTTCGTGAAGACCCCGCCGAAGCCGTTGTCACCAGCCACAAGCTGTTGCTGCGCGCGGGCTACATCCGCCAAATCGGTAGCGGGATTTATGCCTATTTGCCTCTGATGTGGCGCGTGCTGCAAAAGGTGTCGCAGATTGTGCGCGAGGAAATGGACGCGACGGGCGCGCAGGAATGCCTGCTGCCGCAATTGCAACCAGCGGAACTGTGGCAGGAGTCCGGCCGCTGGGATGTGTACAAAGCAGAAGGAATCGCCTTTACCCTGAGCGATCGCCACGATCGGGAGCTGATGCTGGGGCCCACCCACGAGGAAGTGATCACCACCGTGGCCAAGGAACTGATTCGTTCCTATCGCCAACTGCCGGTGAATTTGTATCAAATTCAAACCAAATTCCGCGATGAAATTCGCCCGCGCTTTGGCCTGCTGCGGGGTCGCGAATTCATTATGAAGGATGCCTATTCTTTCCACACCTCGCCCGAAAGCCTGAAAGCAACCTACGACGCGATGGATCAGGCCTATCGGAATATGCTGCGCCGCTGTGGCCTGAAGTTCCGGCCGGTGCAGGCGGATTCCGGGGCGATCGGGGGTAGCGCCTCCCAGGAATTTATGATCCTGGCGGACACGGGCGAAGACGAAATCCTGTTCACGGAAGATGAGCAGTACGCCGCCAACGTGGAAAAGGCTGTGTCGCAGCCGGTGGATGCGGTTCCCTCGTCTTTTACGAGTTTTGAAACCCTGGAAACGCCCGACACCACCACGATCGCCCGGCTGTGCGAGGTGCTGAAGTGCGACCCGACCCAGGTGGTGAAAAACGTACTCTATGAAGCCGTGCTGGATAACGGCAAGCGGGTGCTGGTGCTGGTGAGCATTCGGGGCGATCGGGACGTGAACGAGGTGAAGCTGTTCAACGCGATCACCCAGCGGGCCCCGAACTACGGCGGTACGAAGGTGCTGGCCCTGAAAGTGCCCGATGCGGAGGCCCAAGCCGCCTGGACCGCCAAACCCTTGCCCCTGGGCTACATCGCACCGGACTTGAGCGACGACCACATCGCAGCGGCCAAGGACACGGCTCCCCAATTCCTGCGGCTCGTGGATCCGAACGCCAGCCAGCTTCAGAACTTTGTGACCGGCGCGAATCAACCGGGCTATCACGTGGTGGGGGCGAACTGGGGAACCCAATACCAACTGCCGGAGGTGGTGGAGCTGGACTTGGCGCGGCCGGGCGATCGGGCGCTGCATGACCCCTCGCAAATTCTGCAATCGGCGCGGGGCATCGAAGCCGGTCACATTTTCCAATTGGGGTTGAAATATTCCCAGGCCATGGGCGCGGCCTTCACGACAGAATCCGGCGAGAGCCAGCCCTTTTGGATGGGCTGCTATGGCGTGGGGGTGTCGCGGATTGCCCAGGCGGCGGTGGAACAGTCCCACGACAAAAATGGCGTGATCTGGCCCGTGGCGATCGCCCCGTACCAAGCGATCGTCACCGTGCCAAACATCGCGGACGAAAATCAAATGGCGATCGCCCAGCAGCTTTACAGCGACCTAAACGCCGCCGGGATTGAAACGATCCTGGACGATCGGGAAGAGCGGGCCGGCGTAAAGTTCAAGGATGCTGACTTAATCGGGATTCCGTTCCGAGTGGTGACGGGCCGGGCGATCGCCCAAGGCAAGGTGGAGCTAGTGACCCGCGCCGCGGGCACGGCCGAAGAAGTGGCGATCGCGGAGTTGGTCAGCACGTTGCAAACCAAAATCACCGAAGCCTTGCAGGCATAGCGATCGCTAGGGCAACTCGGTCAATTGCAAGCGGGTCGGTAGATTGGCGGGCGCGATATAAACGGTTGATTTTTCCACCTTCGATCGCGCCTCAATCAATAAATCCTGAGCCACCAATCGATTCAGATAGCTGCGGGCCGTATTTTCACTAATGCCAAATTCCGTAGCCGTTTGCTTGGCGGTAAATTCCCGACCGGGCTGCTTGAAAGCTGCTTTTAAAATTTCCAAATGACCGCGTTTCAGGGTCTTGGCGATCGGGCTGCGATCGATCCAGCCCATAAATTCATAAAACTCTCGTTGCTTGCGTTCCAAATAGTCATGCAAAGCTTGGATTGCTTTGATGATCGTTTCCGTTTGGTTATAAAGAAAATAGGTCAAATCAAAATCATCAGTTTCCGTATAGATAAACGCTTTATCGTAGTCACCGCGCTTGGACTGAATAAATTTGCTAATGGAAATATATTCAAAAACGCCATAGCCTGCCCTCAGCACACTCCAATAAAACAGTGCGCGGGCAGTGCGACCATTCCCATCGCCGAAGGGGTGAATATAAGCCAACATAAAGTGCAGAATAATCGCTTTAGCCACCGGATGAATAAAGCTCCTGGCATTATTGATGCCATAGTCGCCGTTGGCAAACGTACAAAGGGCTGCTAGGCGATCGGGAATAGTTTCCCAGTCGGGCGGCTGGAAAATCGTTTCTTGATAAGCGTCAGCAATAAAAATCTGATTGTCTGTTCTGAATTCTCCAGGAACTGCCTGATTTTCAATCGCCTGATCCGTGGCAATTTGGTGCAGTTCACGGATGAAATGAATCGATAATGGTTCGGACTTTTGCTCAACCACCTTTTTCATTAATTGGTAGTTGTTAAAAATCATCCGTTGCGATTTATCTTTGGGAGCTAATCCTTTTTCAAGCATATCTTTAGCCACAGCCCGAGTCGTTGAAGCGCCTTCCAACTGTGATGAAGTAATCGCTTCTTCTTGGATCAGGCTCTTGACCAAGTAGCTATGTTTTTCGTCAGTGCGGAAACTCGCGGCCGTGTCGCCCACTTTGTCACCCAAGCCGGTCATTCGATCAATGTGGTGCAAGTTGGCCAGCAGGGAATTGGGCATACAAAACCGAAAGGGGCGATCGCCCTCCGCCACCAAGATCGGAATGTCTTGGCAAATCATTCCCCTAGCCCATTTGGTTGCTAGCCAAGCGGCTTGTGCATCGTCACCGGGCTGAACGCGCCACTGAAAGTCATTCCAATGCAGATAGCGGCCTTGCTCATCAATCACGCCATAGCGCGACAGCAGGGGCGACCATTGCTCAAAGGAAATTGCTGCGCTGAGTTGCTCAAAGGTTCGTGGTGTCCTGATTCTGCCCATTGCTCGACTCGTTGACCGCAAAAAATAATTTTTGAGTTTTAAGCATAATCACAGGGTAGTAGGGACTGTCGTCAAATCGCCTGAAACTCCGATGATTTCGTTCTCCCAACCGATCAGTCGCAGGGGCGGGGTCTCCTCACCCAGCCCCCGTGATCCTGGCTTGTTCCCAGGGATGGACAGGGTTGTGGCGATCGCTCAGATTAGGGTTGGGGTTAACGAGGCGATCGCCCCCTGCACCTACGATTAGCCCACCGCTTCCGGGCGGCGATCGTACATTTTTTGGTAATAGGTTTGGTAATCGGCCGAGAGCAGCGGTTCCCACCAACTGCGGTTCGTCAAATACCAAGTGACCGTGCGCCGCAATCCCTCTTCGACGGTGACGGAGGGTTCCCAACCCAGCTCAGTGCGGATTTTTTCGGCATTGATCGCATAGCGGCGATCGTGGCCGGGGCGATCGGTCACGAAGGTAATCAGGCTGCTACTGGGCTGCTGGGGCAGGTGCCAGCCATGCTGCGGGGCCAGCTCATCCATCAGCTCGCACAGCAACTTCACCAAGTCCAGGTTCCGCACCTCGTTGTTGCCGCCAATGTTGTAGGCTTCACCCGGTTGGCCCTTGTGGATTGCCGCATCAATCCCGCCGCAGTGATCTTCCACGTAGAGCCAATCGCGGATGTTTTGCCCATCGCCATAGACCGGCAGCGGCTTGCCCAGCAGGATGTTGATGCACATCAGCGGGATCAGCTTTTCCGGGAAATGGTAGGGGCCGTAATTATTGGAGCAGTTAGTGATGATCGTGGGCATCCCGTAGGTGTGGAAGTAGGCGCGGGCCAGGTGGTCGCTGCCAGCCTTGGAGGCGGAATATGGGCTGTTGGGCGCGTAGGGCGTGGTTTCGCTGAAGGCGGGATCGTCCTCGCCCAGGGAGCCGTAGACCTCATCGGTGGACACATGCAGAAAGCGCCAATCGGCCGGTTTGCCCGCCGCCAGCCAATGTTGGCGGAAGGCTTCCAACAAAGTGAAAGTGCCGACCACATTGGTTTGCACAAATGCGCCGGGGCCGAGGATGGAGCGATCGACGTGGGATTCGGCGGCAAAGTGGGCGATCGTGTCGATTTGCTCTTCGCTCAGGAGCCGATCGATCAAAGCCCGATCAGTGATGTCGCCTTGGACAAACCGCAGTCGATCGGCCCCTTCGAGATCGGCCAAAGTAGCCCGGTTGCCCGCGTAGGTCAGGGCATCGAGTACCACCACCCGATCGCCTGGATAGCGATCGCACCAATGGCGGACAAAGTTGGAACCAATGAAGCCCGCACCACCCGTGATGATGATGCGGCGAGGGGAACGGGCGATCGAGTCAGTCATGGTGGGTGAATTTCGATCAGGGATCGCATGTCGAGATCAACAAACAAAACCTACCAGACAGGAACCAACCATCAACAACCACAAGGCTAGAGCCGTATTGGGCGTTGTAGTCCAGTCGATACCGAAACGTATAGAGCATGTATCCCGCGCTGCTTTGATCAATGCAAGACATCAGATTAACTTATGTTTTGTGATGAATTAACACAGTAAGTTGACAATAAAACATAATTAAGTTGACAATGCTTCCACATAAAGTTGACAAGCAAGGCTTGAAGGGCAATGTCGAAAGTTCGGAAGCGGGGTGAGCAGATTCGCCAATTCATCTTGGAGAATGTTGAAAAATATCCAAGTGATGTAGCTGCTTTGGCATCTCAGGAATTTGGTGTTAGTAGGCAAGCTATCAATAAACATATTCAACATCTGGTTGAGCAGAAAGCACTTGTTGCTACAGGCTCTGCGAGAAAAAAGCATTATCAGCTACATCCACAAATTAAATGGATGGAAACCTATGATCTAAGCAAGAATCTTGCGGAAGATATTGTTTGGGATGCAGATATTAGACCTTTAGTTAAAGACTTACCAGATAACGTCAAGGATATTTGGGCTTATGGCTTTACTGAGATGCTGAACAATGCCATCGATCACTCATCTGGCCAAACAGTCGTTGTTCAACTAGAAAGAACAGCCATTGATACCCAAATCATCATTTATGATGACGGAGAAGGGATTTTCAAAAAAATTCAGAGAGAGCTGTATCTACATGACGAACGCCATGCAGTTCTTGAATTAGCAAAAGGTAAGTTGACGACTGACCCAGAGCGTCACACTGGTCAAGGGATTTTTTTTACATCACGGATGTTTGATGAGTTTGCGATTTTGTCTGGAAGTGTCCATTTTTCACATCAATTCAGTGAAGCAGAAGATTGGATCTCGGGAGAAAGTGATTTTAAATCTGGCACGGCTATCTTTATGAAGCTCAATAACAATACTTCGAGAACTTCTAAGCAGGTATTTGATAGTTTCTCCTCCGGCGATGACTATGCCTTTACAAAAACCGTTGTGCCTGTTCGTCTAGCTCAATATGGAAATGAAAAATTAGTCTCACGGTCTCAAGCGAAAAGATTGTTGGCTGGTGTTGATAAATTTAAAGTAGTGGTCTTTAATTTTGCTGGAGTAGATGCAATCGGGCAAGCATTTGCAGATGAGGTTTTTCGAGTCTTTAAAAGGCAGCATCCAGAAATGCAGCTTGTGTGTCTGAATACCAATCAGGAGGTCGAACAGATGATCCGCAGGGCAGAAAGTACTGATCCCTAAAGGAATTGTTGGCGTGGTGGAGAAGCCATCATTACTGTCACTAGATTCTGGTTTTTTGAGATGAAATAGCGACTAGACAAGGGACTTGAAACTCCCTGTCTGGCCGCTGTCAGTTCAACAATTTAGGCGGATTTTAGGTAAATTCGGGGCTATCGCCGCGATCGAGCATAGCTTTCAAGGCCCGTTTCATCTCATCCCGGCTGGTGGTAGCTGTACCGATGTGACGCACCACCAGGCTGGCGGCCAAGTTGCCTAGCACCGCTGCTTCCCAGGGCGTGGCCCCCAGCACGTAGCCCAAGGTCAAGGCCGCCACCACCGTGTCGCCCGCGCCGGTCACATCGAAGACCTCCGCCCGGTTGAAGGCGGGAATGTGGGACACGTCGCCCGATCGCCCAAACAAGCTCATTCCCGACTCGCCACAGGTGATCAACACGTATTCCGCCTCGGTTTTGGCCAGCAGCGTTGCCCCCGCCTTCAGTAAACTCTCTTGGTCGGTGATGCCAAAGCCCGCTTCCTGTTCCGCTTCCGGCAGGTTGGGCGTAAACCACGTGGCTCCCCGGTAGCGGGTCAGTTCCTTTTGGGCATCAACGATCACCGGCTGGCCGGTCAGGGCCGCTTGGATTACGCCGCTGGAAAACACCCCATCGCCGTAGTCGGAGCAGACCACCGCTTGGGCCTTGGGGGCGCGATCGGCCACAAACTCAGCCAGGCGATCGCAGTCGGCCGCTGTGGGGGGATCGTCAGATTTGCGATCGAACCGGACGATCTGTTGGGTCACGGACTGGCGCGAGTGGGCCGAAATCCGGGTTTTCGTCACCGTGGGTCGCGCCGCTTCCACCAGCGCCCCGGTGGTGTCAATGCCCGCCGCCTCAAAGATTTGACGCATGGCCAGCCCCTGCACATCGTCCCCCAAAAAGCCAGCAACCTGGACGTTTGCCCCGAGCTTAGCTAGGTTATAGACCGCATTGGCCCCGCCGCCGGGCACTTGGCGCGTTCGTTCGTGGCGGATGATCGGCACTGGCGCTTCTCGGGAAATTCGTTCCACATATCCCGTCAGAAACTCATCCAAGGTCAGATCGCCCACCACCAACACCTGCGCTTCCCCGAAGCGATCGATCAGGGTCAAGAGTCGATCGGTCGATCGGCGCAACAACGGCATGAAGTCTGGATCAAAAGTCATAGGGGGCAAGGTTACGATCGCAAGCATAGAATAGGCTATCAGCACATCAGGATCACTGCTGAAACCACATTCCATTCATTCCAAGACTCTGCGAACAGTTAAGCCTGTCCGTATAGGTAATAAAAATAAAAAAGATCGATTCCTTTAACGGCTAGCCATGGTTCTTGAGTGATGAGTTGCTGGTTTTCGTGAACAACCAATTCGTATTCCGCCGGGGATTGCGCAACCTAAGACGGAACTCTGATTAGATCCAAATTCTCCAAAATTCATCAACCTCAGGAAACGATTTCTTGCGATCAAGACTTGACTGAATCGAAATATCAATCATCATTCAATTTCTTGTAGTGATTGATTGTGGACAATCAGCATTGTGCTTGTCAACTGTGTTAATTTCCGAAAATTTTGATAAGCTTTGGGTTCCGTGGCTAGCGCAATTGGCTGATTTTTTAGATCATTCAAAATGACTTCCATTTGAGGAGTGTTTTACCCATGTCTTTCACCCTGATGCATCGCCTTGGTCAATCCCTATCTGCTGGGCGATTAGTGGCCGCTTCTGCGGTGCTGTCCTTAGCTTTGGTGGGTTGTGGCGAAAGCAAAGTCGCCCAATGTAATAAGCTGATTGCCGTTGTGAACAAAGGGCAGCAGATCAGCTCCAGCATTAAGGGGATGGATGCCCCGGCGATGAAGAAACTGTCCACGGATCTGAGTGGCTTATCGACAGAAATTGGGGCTGTGGAAGTGGCCGATGAGACCCTGAAGGGTTTTCAGGGACGGTTTGTCAAAATCTATTCGGACTTGAGCACCGCTTCCAGCAAAGTGGGCGGCGCATTGGAGGAAATGGAAAAGACGAAAAAGCCGAGTCCTGAAAGCTTGAAGCGGCTGAAGCAATTGCAGGAAGATGTGACCGGGGCCAGCAAGATGGGAGAAACGGCGGCGAAGGACGAAAGCGCCTTGGTCAAGGAAGTGAATACCTACTGTGCCGGTAAGTAGTGTATTGGTTAGTGTGCAAGTCGATTGAGTTTGAGATGAAAAACTTGTTGGATGGTGGAGCAACGTTAGGGGATTGCGCTTGATTGCTTTTCTCTGTTGATGGATCGATCGTCCAACAAGATTCCTGTTCTGTGATTGTGCTTGCGATCGCCCGATCGCTGGAAATGGATTGCCTTTGTTAACACTCGGTAAACGCTGGGTAGCTGAATTTTTCTAAGCTCCACGGTCACCTTGTGCAGAATCTAGCCCTTGTTGAGACGTTGGAACTTTATCAGGGCTAAGCACCTGTTTGCCCATCCAACTCACCCGCTTGGGAACCATGATTCCATCCTCCGTGGTGCTCCCCGAGGAATAGGACTGAGCACGCACCTGTACCACAATCCAAACTAGGCGATCGACGGGCGATCGATTGCGCAAACAGCGTTCACCATCGGGACTAACCCGCACAAAGCTGCCTTCTTGGACTGGAAAAACCCAGTTATTGACTGGAAATTCTCCTTCCCCTGCCAAAAAGAGATAAACTTCTTCGTTTTGCTGATGCTTGTGATAGAAAAGCAGCGACTCTCTGGGCGAAAGGCTATTAACAGAAATTTCTGCCCCAGTTAACCCTAGTAAATCCTTCAAGAACAGTTTTCCAGGCGTTGGCAGCGATCGATCGCCCAGGTTGAGGGTGAAGGTGAACTGTTCGAGGTTGGCAAGCGGCCCCGCGTGGGTCACGGCAAAGTCTGGGCCGGTCTGGGCTGTGGGTTGGGTGTTGGATGGGGCGTGGTACATGGCGATTAACTTTTAAATTGCAAGTTGCAAGTCAAAATCAAACTAACAGGGTTACTTGTAAAATGCAAGGGAGACTTGAAAAAGTTGTAAATTCCTGAACGGGAATGAATTTTGGAGCCTTGTGCTATGGCGGTTGACCACCGATCTCACTGCCCGATCGCCTGTACGCTGGATCTCCTGGGCGATCGGTGGACGCTGCTGGTCATTCGGGACATGCTGTTTTTTGGTAAGCAGCGCTTTGAGGAGTTTTTGGAATCGCCCGAGGGAATTTCCACCAATATTTTGGCCAGCCGCCTGAAGTCTCTGGAAGCCCTGGGGCTGATTACCAAACAGCCCTACAGCAATCACACTCGCCGCATGAATTACCAACTTACGGAGGCGGGCGAAAGTTTGCGTCCTGTGCTGCGCTCGATCGCTCGCTGGGGCCTGAAGCAATTTCCTGAAGCTCGCCTCTCGGATGCTTTAGATTCAAGTTCCGCTAATTCAGATTATTGATTGCCCGCTGCAAGAGGTGATTGAGCAATGGATAAGCTACAGAAATACCATCAAGTAATTCAAGATCTACTGATGGAAGAAGCCCATCCCTACTGTCAGTCGGATGACGTGGAGACCGTGATTATCTGTGACCCAGAACGTCATCACTACCAGTTAACTTATATTGGCTGGGAAGAGGATCAGCGAATTTTTAATTTGATTTTGCACCTAGACATTAAAGATGGAAAAATTTGGGTGCAACATAACGGCACTGAAATGGCGATCGGTAAGCGGCTGATGGAGCAGGGCGTGCCTGCTTCGGATATTGTGTTGGGTTTTCAATCCCCCTTTCGCCGCCAATTTAGCGGTTATGCGATCGCCTAATCAGTTTTCGTTAAACAGAATCAGTTCTCCAATCGGCCGTAGCCGCCGCCGCCGGGGGTTTCGATCGCGATCGCCTCGCCTGCCTGTACCTGCACCTGATCGGTCGCCCCGAGGGAGTCGATCGCCCCGTTCAGCCGTTCCACCCAGGCGCGGCCCGGTTGACCCGGTGCGCCACCGGCCAGGCCCGCCGGTTGGGTCGATCGCCGCCCCGAGACGATCGCCGCCGTCATCGGTTCCAAAAAGCGCAGTTTGCGGATCACGCCGTGGCCGCCGCGCTGTCGGCCCGCGCCGCCGCTGTCGGGGCGAATTTGGAAGGACTCCAGCCGCACCGGATAGCGCCACTCCAGCACTTCGGGATCCGTGAGCCGGGAGTTGGTCATGTGCGTTTGCACCGCGTCGGCTCCGGGGAAAGTTGCGCCCGCCCCCGCGCCGCCGCAGATCGTTTCGTAATATTGGTGGCGATCACTCCCAAAGGTGAAGTTGTTCATCGTGCCCTGGGCGTTGGCCAGCACCCCGAGGGCTTGGTAGAGCGCATCGACCACGGCTTGGGAGGTTTCCACGTTGCCGGCCACGACGGCGGCGGGCGATCGGGGATCGAGCAGGCTGGCGGGTGGCACGGTCAAATCGATCGGGCGCAAACAGCCAGCATTCAGGGGAATTTCATCCGCCACGAGGGTGCGGAACACGTAGAGCACGGCGGCTTTGGTGATTGCGATCGGGGCGTTGAAGTTGTTCGGCTGTTGGGACGATGTGCCGCTGAAGTCGATCGCCGCCCGCCGCCGCGCCCGATCGATCCGCACTTGCACCGTAATTTGCGCCCCGCAATCTAGGGCGATCGTCGCTTGCCCGTCCCGCAATTGGGCGATCGCCCGTTCCACCGAGGCGGCGGCGTTGTCCTGCACAAACCCGGCGTAGGCTTGGATCGTAGCGGCTCCGTAGGTGTCCGCCAGGCGCTGCAATTCCTGGCAACCGCGCTCATTGGCGGCAATTTGCGCCTGCAAGTCCGCCAGGTTTTGCACCGGGTTACGGGCGGGATAGGAATTGTCAGCCAGTTGCGCCAGAACGTCAGCCTCTAGGAATTCCCCAGCGCGGACGATCGGCAGGAAGTCAAACAGGATGCCTTCTTCGGCGATCGAGTGGCTGTGGGGCGGCATCGATCCCGGGGTCAGGCCGCCCAAGTCCGCGTGGTGGCCGCGGGAGGCGACGAAGAAATCCGGGCGATCGCTCAGAACTCCGGCGGGCGATCGCAACCAAACCGGCGTAATCACCGTGATATCAGGCAGGTGCGTACCGCCGTTGTAGGGGTTGTTGCTGGCAAACACATCGCCGGGCCGCAACTCCCGCGCCGCCATCAGGGCTGTGACCGTTTCGCCCATGGAGCCGAGGTGGACAGGAATGTGAGGAGCGTTAGCGATCAGTTGCCCAGCGCGATCGAACAGGGCGCAGGAGAAGTCTAGCCGCTCCTTGATATTCACGGAATAGCTGGTGTTTTGCAGGGTTGCGCCCATCTGCTCGGCGATCGCGCTGAACCGGTTGTTGAAAATTTCCAAGCGCACCGGATCCGGCTGCGGCGTTGGCTCGTCGTCGGAGACAAGGGGCTGAAGCCCCTTGCTGTCGAAATTTGGGGCGTTGATGAACTGTGTCCCCTTGTCTTCAGGATTGAGCCGACTTGCGGATGGATCGACTAGATCATCGGAACGGTTGGCAGCAAGGGGCTTCAGCCCCTTGTCCGGGTCAGTTGGGGCGAGGGTTTCCAGTACCAGGCCGCCCCGATCGCCCAAGGTGGCCACCCAGCCCGGTTCAATCACATTTGTGCCCGTCGGTTCGACAATCACCGCTGGCCCGACGATTCGATCGCCCGGTTGCAAGGCCGATCGCCCAAAGACCGGCGCATCCTGCCAGCGATCGGTCGTATAGATCCAAATCGTCGTGATCGGTTCCGGCGGGGTCGATCGACTGGCCACCAGCAACGGTTCCGGCGGCAGATCTTTATGGCGCACCAACTCCAGGGCGATCGCCTCAATCACCACCGGCTTGTCGGGTAGGGCGAACCCGTAGCGCTGGCGGTGGATCGCCTCGAAGCGATCGCGCAACCAGCCCGCCGGGTCGGGTTCCGTGGCCGCCGGCCAGCTCACCACCAGGGGCGAATCCGTGCCGCCGTAGCGCAGCCGCGCCGTGCGGATCGCCTCCTGGAATCCCGGCAATTGCGGCTCCAGGGACTTTTGTAAGTCGCCAAAAATCGGCTCCAGCGCGGCGATTGCCACCGGTTCCAAAACCTGCTCGATCGCCCGTTCGCCAATTTGCCGCACATCCGCCAGCCCAATTCCATAGGCCGACAGCACCCCGGCGTAGGGATGGATAAAAATCCGCGTCATCCCCAGTGCTTCCGCCAACAGACAAGCGTGCTGCCCGCCCGCCCCGCCGAAGCAACAGAGGGTGTAGTGCGCCAAATCGTAGCCGCGCTGGACGGAAATTTGCTTAATCGCCGCCGCCATTTTCTCGATCGCGATCGCCAGGAACCCCGCCGCCACCGCTTCCGGGCTGCGGCCGTCGCCGGTTGCCTGGGCGATCGTCGCCGTGAGGGCTGCGAACCGTTCCGCCACGATCGCCTTGTCCAAGGGGCGATCGCCCTCGGAGCCAAACACCGCCGGGAAAAAGTCCGGGTGCAACTTCCCAAGCTGCACATTGCAATCGGTGACGGTCAGGGGGCCGCCGCGCCCGTAGGCCGCCGGGCCGGGATTCGCCCCCGCCGAGTCCGGCCCCACCCGGTAGCGCTGGCCATCGAAGTGCAAAATCGAGCCGCCGCCCGCCGCCACCGTATGGATCGCCATCATCGGGGCCCGCAGCCGCACCCCCGCCACCTCCGTCTCGAACTGCCGCTCATACTCGCCCGCGTAGTGGGCCACATCGGTGGAGGTGCCGCCCATATCGAAGGTGACGATTTGCTCAAAGCCTGCCGCCACGCAGGTTTGCACCGCCCCGACAATGCCGCCCGCCGGCCCCGACAGCACCGCATCCTTGCCCCGGAACCGATCGGCATCGGTCAGCCCGCCGTTGGACTGCATAAAAAACAGCTTGCCCGCCAAGGCCTCATGGTCTGGCCCCGCCAGGGTCGATCGCACCTGGTTCACATAACGCCGCAGCACAGGCGACAGGTAAGCATCAACCACGGTGGTTTCGGCGCGGCTGACCAGCTTAATCAGCGGACTCACTTGATGAGAAATGGAAATTTGCTCAAAGCCCGCCGCCTCCGCCAAGGCCGCCGCGATGTGCTCATGCTGGGGGTAGCGATAGCCATGGATCAGGGCGATCGCGCAACTGGTGCAACCCTCGGCCCGCGCCGCTTTCAGTTGCGCCAACAAGTCCGCCTGGGCCGCCGCATCAAAGGGCCGCACCACCTCACCCTGGGCGCTCAACCGTTCCCGCACCTCGATCGCCCGTTCATAGAGCGGCGCGGGTTTGCGAATTTCCAGCGCAAAAATATCTGGTCGGTTTTGGTAGCCAATCTTCAGGGCATCGCCAAATCCTTCGGTAATCACCAGCACGGTACGATCGCCTTTGCGTTCCAGCAGGGCGTTGGTGGCGACGGTGGTTCCCATCTCGATCGCCCCAATCTGCGCCAGGTCGATCGGCTCATCGGCGGCCAATCCCATCAGGTCGCGAATCCCCTGGACGGGCGCATCGGCATAGCGATCGGGGTTTTCCGACAGCAGCTTATGCACCACCAGCCGCCCATCGGGCCGCCGCGCCACAATGTCGGTAAACGTGCCCCCGCGATCGATCCAAAACCACCAACGCTGATCCATGCTTTACCCCACCCGAAGCGCCTAACCTCGATTCATCATAGGAGCGGATCGGTTAGTCCGTTGCGCTATGGGGCGATCGCGAGGCGCAAATCGGCCCAAAGGGGAAGTTGCAGGGGGCGATCGGTTTGGAGGCGTTGGGAAAAGCAGAAGATTTCGATCGCTTCAATGTCGTTGGTGTCGGGGTTGAACCGTGCGAGCAAACCATCACCCAGTTCTTCGGTTTCTTGTTCGGGATAGGGCGGACAAATAGCAATCAGGAGGCTGTCACCCGTGCGATCGTAACTAAGGCTCAGGGTTGAGTCCATTCAACGGTTCCTCACGCTGCGATCGATCTGAAACTACCAACGCTGATCTATGCTGTGCCTCAGCACACGCACCTAGTCTAGACTTATCACAGGCTAATCGAGCCAGGTATTATACTAACTGAATAATCATCTCCACAATTATCTCTGTTACTATCCATGGTGATGATTTTAGACAAAAGCCACTCAACATACTATTTAGAGATAATCAAATTTCCAAGTCAGGATAAGACCAAACAATGAGCATTATCAGAATAAATTCAGTAAGATTCTTGAACTTCAAGGCGTTCAAGGATTATTCTATCCGCTTACAAGATATGAATATTCTTGTTGGCCCCAACAACTCTGGAAAATCAACTATTATTAATGCCTTTCGAATTTTAAGCACAGCATTAAGAAGAGCATGCTCTAGAAGTCCAGAAAGAATTTCCACTTCATCTCTATCACATCCGATATTAAAGGGTCATAGAATTCTTCAGGAAAATATTGGTGTTCCTTTAGAAAATATTTCAAATGATTACAATGACCAAGACAGTAGTGTCGAATTTAAGTTGACAAACAAAAACAAACTAATACTCCTATTTCCAAGTGAAGGTGGTTGTATCTTAACATGGGAAACACCAGAGGCAGTTATCTCTAGTCCTAAAAAATTCAAACAAGAATTCCCTATTAACATTCAAGTTGTTCCGGTTCTTGGACCACTTGAAAGCAACGAAATTTTAGTAAATGAAAACACAGTCAAGTCAGCCTTGAACACGCATAGAGCTTCCAGGCATTTTAGAAATTATTGGATATATTTTCCTGAGAATTGGGATAATTTTGCTGATTTAGTCTCCAAGACCTGGACAGGTATGGAAATAAAACGTCCTGAGCTTCTTAACGACAAAGTATCTATGTTTTGTACTGAAGATCGAATCACAAGAGAAATCTACTGGTCAGGATTTGGATTTCAAATCTGGTGTCAGCTCTTGACGCACTTGTCCCGCTCGCGAGAAGCTAGCATTGTCATAATTGACGAACCAGAAATTTACCTGCACCCAGATGTACAAAGGCAGCTTTTAGGAATTCTAAGAAGTTTGGATGCCGACGTGCTTTTGGCAACACACTCGCTTGAAATCATGAGTGAAGCTGATCCCAGTGAAATACTTCTAGTTGATAAGAGGCAGCACAATGCCAATCGCTTAAAAGATATAGAAGGCATTCAAAAGGCTGTTGAAAGCTTAGGATCAGCACAAAATATTACATTGACGCAATTGGCCAGAACAAGAAAGATAATATTTACTGAAGGTAGTAGTGATTATAAGATAATCAAAAGATTTGCTAGCCGTCTTGGGTATAGAGAATTAGCATCTGGAAACAATCTCACTCATTTTGAATCGGGAGGATTTTCGTCTCGTGATGAAATTAGAGCCTTATCAAGAAGGTTGTCAAGCACTCTAGGTGCAAATATACCTATTGCTGCAATATATGATCGAGATTTTTGCTGTGATGAAGAAATCGAAGAGATACTTAAAAATCTAAGAGCTGATCTACAGCTGGCTGTCATACACAAACGCAAAGAAATTGAAAATTACTTGTTAGTACCTTCAGTTCTAGAAATTGCTTTAGATAAAGCAATTAGAAATCGTGAACAACGATCTCTAGAGTCTATCAATAGGCATGAAACAATTGCAGATATCTTAGATAGAATTACTAGCCAAGAGAAAAATACAATTCAAGGACAATATATTACCAAGAGGATTGATTTTTTAAGAAAAACTGGCAAAGATCAATCTACGATCACAACAGAAACCATCAATTGGTTCGACAGAAAATGGCAGGACATGCATAAAAGAATGGAAATCATATCTGGCAAGAAAGTCTTAAAAGCCTTGAGAGATGAGTTACAAGAAAAGTACAGTGTAACCCTTACAGACTTCCAAATCATCCATGAATTCTCGCGCAGCGATATACCAAATGATTTGGTTAGTTTAATTGAGAAACTTGAATGTTTCAGAATTTCATCGTAATGTTGATCTTTAGTGAATATGATGTGTTGAAAGATTTTATTGAGCTGAAAATTGATCGCGCTGGCATTTTCTCCCACGCACCGTCGATCAATCTCGGTTGCAGCGGTGCGTAGGGCAAAAACGAGATCTTGGGAATAAGAAAGCGTTGCCCTACACACCCTACGAAATACCGAATGATGTGACCGTGATATTGATGAGGGATGGCAAATCCAGCGGTGAGCTGGCAAGGGCGATCGGCTATTCCAAAAGCTCGCCCAAGTAGCACTGCACAAAGTCGCGGGCAGCTTCGGGGTTCAATCCTTTCAAAGCTGTGACGATCTCCACAACGGTCTCAGCCGTAGGGTCGCGCTGCTCGTGAAACCACTTAAAAACCACTGACCGATCAACTTGCAACAGCACCGCCAGCCGGTTCTGGCTGATGTTGTGCTGGTCTAATACGGATTTGAGGGCTTTTCCTGCTCTTCCCATGCCCCCAATCCTGTTAAAGAAGCTAATCCGGTAAATATCGTAATCGTACTTCTCCCACGCACCGTCGATCAATTCCGGTTGCAGCGGTGCGTAGGGCAAAAACGAGATCTTGGGCATAAGCAAGCGTTGCCCTACACACCCTACGAAATATTGAATGATGTGACCGTGATATTGATGAGGGTTGGCAAATCCAGCGGGGAGCTAGCAAGGGCGATCAACTATTCCACCACTTCGCCAAGGTAGCGCTGCACAAAGTCCCGCGCTGCTTCGGGCTTGAGTGTTTTCAAGGCCTTCACAATTTCCAAAAGTGTTTCAGCGGTTGGATCGCGAATTTCCTTGCACCAGCGATAAACATTGGTGCGTTCAATTTCCATCTGCATCGCAAGGGAGTATTGGCTTCACCTCGTGATCCTCAAGCACTTGTTTCAAAACGCGGCCGGCTTTTCCCATGCCCTCGATCGTCTCAAAGGTCTGGATTTCCGTAAATGATATCCCTCTAGCCGACGGAATCCTAAAGGTTGATAGTCACCGTTACGCCCTATGACTGGTTCTAGCAAATCATCTCAACCACATTGCTACACTGAAGTTAGGATCGATGTCGCACTGAAAGCAATTGATCAGGAGAAATTAACAAGTCCATGATTGCTCAACAGGATTTATATTTCCTTAGCCCCGATGACTATTTACAACAGGAGGCAAAATCCACCCAAAAGCATGACTATATTGATGGAGAAATTGTAGCGATGGCGGGTGCGAGTAGTGCCCATTGCACGATCGTGGCAACCTTAACGGCGCTGCTCCTGAAATCTGTTCGCCAGCAAGGTTGTCAGCTATTTACCGGTGATATGAAAGTGCGAGTCGATCGCCACAATTGCTTTTACTATCCCGATTTGCTCGTCACCTGCGACCCACGTGACCAAAATACAGATTATTACAAGTGCTTTCCTAAATTAATTATTGAAGTGCTTTCTGACAGTACAGAACTGCGCGATCGCGGCGAAAAATTCTTCAACTATTCTGCTTTAGAAAGCCTGAAAGAATATGTGCTAATTAGTCAGGATAAGATGCGAGTGGAGTGCTTTCGCCGCGATGACAATAATCGGTGGGTTTTGGAGTGGTATGGCCCGGGCGATCGCGTGTTTTTCCACAGCATCGATTGGCAAGGAATGATCAGCGATTTGTACGAAGACGTATCATTGCCCGGTTGAAAGGCCCATTTCGAGCTGATCCCGACCTCGATCGAGATGGTCAAAAACCCAAAAAGAATCGGAAACCTGGGCAAACCGTAGCCGCGATCGCAGACGGGGCAGCGGCGGCCGGCGACGGTTTCCGGTAAAGTTTTTTGCACCTTTAGCGGTTGTGGGGGCAAAGACCAATGGCAACGATCGTTCAGAAATATGGCGGCACATCGGTTGGCTCGATCGAGCGGATTCAGTCCGTGGCGGCTCGGGTGATCGACACGGTGAAAGCGGGAAACTCCGTGGTGGTGGTGGTTTCGGCCATGGGCAAAACCACCGATGGGCTGGTGGCCCTGGCGCGGGAAATTAGCGATCAGCCCAGCCGCCGGGAAATGGATATGCTGCTTTCGACGGGGGAGCAGGTCTCGATCGCCCTGTTGAGCATGGCGCTACAGGCGGCGGGGCAACCGGCCATTTCCCTAACCGGCGCGCAAATTGGGATCGTCACGGAAGCGTCCCACACGCGGGCGCGGATTTTGAGCATTGATCCCGATCGGCTGCGTCGCCACCTCGATGAGGGCAAGGTGGTGGTGGCGGCGGGCTTCCAAGGGATCTCGAATGCCGATGATTTGGAAATTACCACCCTGGGGCGCGGCGGCTCGGACACGTCAGCGGTGGCCCTAGCGGCGGCCTTGCGGGCCGATGCCTGCGAAATTTACACGGATGTGCCGGGGGTGCTGACCACTGATCCCCGCCTCGTGCCGGAAGCGCAAATCATGGCGGAAATTTCCTGCGATGAAATGCTGGAGCTGGCCAGCTTGGGCGCGAAGGTGCTGCATCCTCGGGCGGTGGAAATTGCCCGCAATTATGGTGTGCCGCTGATTGTGAAGTCGAGCTGGACGACTGATCCCGGGACGCGGGTGGTGTCGCAGCCGGTGGGCGATCGCCCCTTGGAAAACCTGGAAATTGCCCGGCCGGTGGACGCAATTCGCTACAACACCAATCAGGCGCAAATTGGTTTGCTGCGCGTGCCCGATCGCCCCGGGATCGCCGCCAAGCTGTTCGGTGAGCTGGCCAAGCAAGCAGTGGATGTGGACTTGATTATTCAGTCGATCCACGAGGGCAACACCAACGATATCGCCTTCACGGTGACAGAGCAGGAAGCCGATCGCGCTGAAGCCATGGCCGGGGCGATCGCGCCGACCCTGCGGACGGAACCGACGCGCCCGATGGAAACGGAGGGAGCCGAAGCGGAATTGGTGGTCGATCGCCACGTGGCCGAAGTCAGCATCTACGGCGCGGGCATGATTGGCCGGCCCGGCGTGGCGGCCCAAATGTTCAAGACCCTGGCGGACGCGGGGATCAACATCGAAACCATCTCCACCTCGGAAGTGCAGGTGGGTTGCATCATCGCTCCTGGCGACAACGCGGCCGATCGGGATTTGGAGGCGCTCTGTCAGCGGGCAGTGGCGGCCCTGCGCCATACCTTTGAGCTAGATACGGATCAGTTCTTGCCGGAGGTGCTGCCGATCGAGCAGCCCGCCAGCCCCGATGAACCGCCCGTGCGGGGTGTGGCGCTCGATCGCAACCAAAGCCAAATCGCCGTCCGCAACGTGCCCGATCGCCCCGGCATGGCCGCCAAAATTTTCGAGCTGCTAGCCGAAAAGAGCATCAGCGTCGATACGATCGTCCAGTCCCAGCGGCGGATCGTCGTCAACGGCTCTCCTACCCGCCACATCGCCTTCACCACCGCCGCCACCGAAGCGGAAGCCGCCCGCGCCGTGCTGCTGGCCGCCGGTCAGGAATTCGGCTGGGGCGAAGTGGTGGTGAATGCCCAGGTGGCCAAGGTCAGCGCCGTGGGGACAGGGATGATCAACCGACCCGGCGTGGCAGCCCAAATGTTCAACGCCTTGGCGGCCAAGGGAATCAACCTGCTGATGATCACCACCTCGGCGATCAAGATCAGTTGCGTGGTGGAGCAGGATCAAGGCGTAGAAGCCCTGAAGGCCGTTCACGAAGCCTTTGATCTTTCGGGCGAATACCAGGCCAGCAACGTCCACGGACTGACCCCGGCAAAATAGGCGAGCAAAATCGTCCAGTTGCGGAGCGTGCAGCGCCAAACGCCCTCACGCTCCCAGCGCCGGGCCGAGGTGAGCACCCGATCGGGCAAAATCCGAATTCGCCATCCCCGCCGCCGAATCGATCGCATCAGGGCCACGTCTTCCATAATCGGAATTTCCGGGTAGCCGCCCAGCGCCCCAAAGGCCGATCGCCGGATAAAAATCGCCTGATCGCCATAGGGCAACCGGGTGAGGCGCGATCGCACCGAAGCAACCCGGGCGATCGTGCGCAAGATCCACCGGGACGAGGCGATCGATAAATCAAATGCTCCTCCAACCACCTCGCCGGAATTGGGCGCACGGCGGTGCGCCCCTACGGTGGGTGTTTGTTTTAGGGTTGTTGTGATTTGGGTAAAGGCCGTTGCGGGTAATTGCGTATCGGCGTGCAGAAATAGCAGGATTTCCCCTCGGGCGATCGCCGCGCCTGCGTTCATTTGCAGGCCCCGACCTCGCGCCGCCGTGAGGCCCCGCACTGGGCGATCGCTTGGCAAATACTGCAAGGTTGACCCCGCTCGATCGCCATCCACCACAATCACTTCGTAGGGAATTTGTCCGGCAATTGCTGCTAAGTGAGCCAGTGTTTTTTGAATCCGTTCCCCTTCGTTGAGTACGGGCATAATCACGGAAAGGGCGATCGGCTGTCGAATTTTTGCCAGCGTTACCATTGATCGTTTCAGAGCCGAATTCTGCTGATTTATTTGCCAGAATCGATCTAAATCGGTTGCGTGATCAATATCGTACCAATGGGGCAGAATCGCAACAGGTTGATGGGCTGATTGGAAGCGGGCGATCGTTTCCGCAAAAACCGTTTCGGTACTCCAAGTCATGTTTTGAAAAATGGCGGGCAAAAAGCGATCGCGCCGAAACCCCACCAAACAATAACCCCCATCTTCCGTAGGGCAAATCGCCGCACCCGTTGCGACCAACGCTTCAGCCACCTGGGTCAAAATTTCATCGGGTAAATCGGGGCTGTCGCTACCCACCAGCAAGACCCGATCGCTCCCCTGCCCAAAACAAGTCGTGAACGCCCGCGCCATCCGATCGCCCAAATCCCCATCACCCTGGGCCACCAGTTGCCGATCGTCACAGCCCAACCAATCTCGCACGGTCGATCGCCCTGAATCAGGCGCATAGAACACGCGGAGATCGGCTTGCTGACGATCAGCAAATCCGGTCAGGCGATCGAACCAGTCCCGCCCCATCGATCGATAAAATTCCGTCGCGAAATCTGCCCCGATCGTTTTGGCCAGCCGCGATTTAACCTGACCTAATTCGGGCGCTTTGACAAATAGGGCGATCGTTAGTTTTAAATAGCTCAATGTAAGTTATCCCCATCCAGGTGTTGGTTACCCAACAACAGGGAACCTACACTGTAAATAGGATAATTTAGGATGTTGATTTTGTCCTGGCTTAATCAAGCATTTAGACAGTTAATTACCGACTGATTGATTTTCTAAATTCAAGCTTCAAAATACTTTAACTTGAGTTTAATGAACAGAACCACCACTCTGTTGCTTCATCGAGACTTAGGCACATCATAGCCAGATGGACAGGTTAACCCACCTGATGTGTCACGCTCAGGAAATTCAATTGATCCATTGGTAAATCTTTGAGATTTGCAAATTTTTGCATTAGCCTGGTAATCACGCATTATGAAAACACCTCCAGAAATCGTAGAATAGTTACCCTTGTAAAGTGGTGCTGCTGAGACATGAACAGTATTCTGATCTACCAACCTCATGTTAAACTCATATCCTGAAATCTTCATGTTTGAGTTCTCAAGTTGTTCTAGCATATTCCCTGATACATAAGCTGATGAAAATCCCCGATATTTATTGGTCAGTTCTAGAAAATTTTGTGGAAACCTGCCTTCTTCCACGTAAAAAGACTGAACGCTTCTGTTGATTACTCCAAAATACGTTTCTGCACCGCTAGTATTTAATTTCTCTTTTTGTTGTTCCATACCCACAGCTAGTAACCCAATATATGTTGCTCCACCTAAAACAATGACTCCGAGTCCCACTCCAGCAACAATGATGTTTGTTTTCTTGATTTGCTCTTCAGATTGCATGACTTGGGATGAAAGATAGTATTATTGGTGATAATAATTTCATACCTAAAATGATATCGCATATCCACTATAACCAATCAGGATCTTTACTATGACAGATCAGTCTGCATCGATTCGGCATCCATCAGAAATTTTTGTGGAAGCGGCTGAAGCCTGGGATCTGAAGCTGCTTTATCGAGATTTGTCTTCAACTAAGGGCAAACCCTTGACACCCACCGAGAAAGTCCACTTGAGAGGGATTTTGTGTGGAAATAGCCCAGGGGAGATTGCAGATCAGTTACAAAAGCAAGCCAATGGCGTAGAAACAGACCTGGCCGCCACTGTGTATCGCTACGTCAAAGAGCTAGTGGGGCTGGGAAATACCAAACTGAGTAGCTGGCGCGAAGTTCCGCAACTGCTTGAATCGGCTGGATATAAGATCCCGCAGCCCGCGCAATTGCGCGATGTCGATCCCAATGCAAGCACAATCAACATCACCAATATCAATATTGAGCACAACAAATTAGTTTTTATGATTAAGCTTGAAATTCCTACCAAATCGCAGCAGGATGACTAGATTTAAGTTAATTGAGAAATTACCATGAGAACTTTAGAGCACAGGGATAATTGGGACGATGATTGCACTTCCCGGCGGATTTAGCGTCTCGGATTACTTGATACTTGAAGAGCAAAGTGATTTTCGCTATGGATATCGTAATGAATTGGCTTTTGTTATAGCTAATGAGAGTGAAAATCATCATGCAATTTGCACGAATTTGCTGAGTGCGATTCATGGGCATTTGCGCCAAACTGATTGCCGATTCTATGGCAGTGATGTGAAGGTCAGCTATGGCGATCGCTTCTTCTACTATCCCGATGCATTCGTGACTTGTGACCCGCGCGATCGCACCGATCGCTATGTCAAGCGCTATCCCAAACTGATTGCGGAAGTGCTATCACCCTCCACAGAATTATTCGATCGCACCACCAAGTTTGAGGATTATCAAGCGATCGAAACCCTCGAAGAATATGTCTTAATCGACCAAGAAAAAGTCGCTGTGGAATGTCGGCGACGGGTGGCGGGCGATCATTGGGAAAGCCAAACCTATCAAGCGGGTGATCGGGTGGAATTAATCAGTATTGGTTTAGCGATCGCGATCAAGGATCTCTACGCTGGACTCGATGAAATGCCCTAACAATCATCACCCCAGACAAGGGGCTGTAGCCCCTTGCCTAACAGGATTCAGCAATCAGAATTAGGTGGTGTATTCGGCGTTGATCTTCACGTAGTCGTAGCTGAGATCGCAGCCCCAAGCCTTTGCGGAGCCGGGCCCATCGCCAATGCTGACCCCGATCGCCACGGTATCGGTTTTCAAATATTCACCCTCAGCGGCGGCCTTCAGGTAGTTGTGGGCCGCCATCCGATCGAACGCCAGCGGTTGCCCGTTTTCCATCAACACAATGTCGCCGAGCTGAATCCGCAGGTTGTTTTGGTCGAACTTCACGCCAGCGCGACCGGCAGCCCCGGCAATCCGGCCCCAGTTGGGATCGCGACCGAAGATGGCGGATTTGGTGAGGGCGGAACCGGCGATCGTCTTGGCCACGGCGCGGGCGGCGGCTTCGTCGGGCGCGCCGCTGACGGCCACTTCAATCAAACAGGTCGCCCCTTCCCCATCGCGGGCGATCGCCTTGGCCAGGTGGGTACAAACTGCTGTCAGCATGGCTTCTAGCTTTTCGGCTTCGGGGCCCCACTGGGTGATTGCCGGGGTGCGCGACTGACCGTTAGCCAGGGCAAACAGGGAATCGTTGGTGCTGGTGTCGCCATCGACGGTGATTTGGTTGAAGCTGCGATCGCCCGCCCGCGATAGCATTTCCTGCCAGAGCTGGGGCGACACAGCCGCATCGCAGGTGACAAAGGCCAGCATCGTCGCCATGTTCGGGTGGATCATCCCCGATCCCTTCGACATGCCGCCAATCCGCACGGGGCGATCGCCAATCATGGTTTCCAGGGCGATCGACTTCGTAACCAAATCCGTCGTCAAAATCGACTTTTCGGCGCTGGCTCCCCCCTCGTCGGACAGGGCCGCCACCACTTGCGGAATCCCGGCGCGCATTGGCTCCATTTTGATGCGCTGACCGATCACGCCCGTGGAAGCCAGCAACACAGTGTTGGGATCAATATCCAGTTCTTTAGCCAGCAGTTGGGCGCATTCTTCCGCGTCGGCCGCACCGGCTGCTCCCGTAGCAGCGTTGGCTTGCCCCGCGTTCACCAAAATCGCGCGGGCGCTGGGCTTGGCTTGTAGGCGATCGCGGCAGTAGTCCACGCAGGCGGCCCGCACTTGGCTGGTGGTAAAAATCCCGGCGGCGATCGCCTCCACTTCAGAATAAATCAGGGCCAAATCTGGTGCGCCTGAGGGTTTCAGCCCCGCCGTAATGCCCGCCGCTTTATAACCCTTAGGAGCCGTTACGCCGCCGGAAATCACTTGCCAATCTGCCATGATTCGATCGCCCTTTCACGATTGCTAAGTTGCCCAGAATCCGGGCAATTGGGTGATTATAGCAAGGTCATTTCGGGCGATCGCGCTGCTTCTGTCACGGGATCACGATGCAAGTCTGGATGAAATTTGCCAGCAAGAGCTAATGAATAGCGCAAATATTAATCAGTTCTTGACTAACGTTTGACCAACGCTTGGGGCTAACAAGGTTGTGCGATCGCGTGCAGGATAAATTATTGTTTGATCGCAATTCATAGATTGTAATTCATACAATTTCGATTCCAGAATTGCTTGATCGAAATAGCCGATAGTTTCAGCAAATTGCGACAATTCCGAATCAATTTATTTTGGATTAATCGGTAAACGAATCAGAAATTGAGTGCCTCGCCCTAGTTCTGACTGCACCTCCAAAGTGCCACTATGCTTTTCAGACACAATCTGATGGGCGATCGCTAGGCCGAGTCCTGTCCCCTTGCCAACGGGCTTGGTTGTAAACAGCGGCTCAAATAGCCGTTGCTTGACTAACTCATTCATGCCGATTCCATTGTCAGCAATGCAAACCGCAATTTGCTGATCGTTGGTGGCCTGAGTTGTAATTTGAATTTGCAGCCCAGAATCGGGGGTTTTGCCTTTCAGTGCGCTCTCCTCTAGGGCATCGATCGCATTGGCGAGCAAATTCATGAATACCTGATTGATTTGTCCTGGATAGCAAGGCAGTAGGGGCAATTCACCATAGGACTTGAGAATCGAAATCTCCGGACGATGATCACTGCTTTTCAATCGATGTTGCAGAATCATCAAGGTGCTGTCTAGGCCTTCATGCAAGTTCGCTGGAATTTTAGTTTCAGTATCAGCACGTGAAAAAGTGCGCAACGATGTGGAAATTCCGCGAATTCGATCGGCTCCCAGCGTCAGGGAATTAATAATCTTGAGGCTATCTTCAAAAATAAAATCCGGTTCCAAATCTTCCAGAGTGGCGGCTAATTCTGGTGAAGGCTGTGGATGTTCTTGCTGATAGAGCCGCAGAATTTCCGCCATGTTGTTAATGTGCTCTCGCAGCGGATCCACGTTGCTGGCAATGAAGTTAATGGGATTATTGATTTCGTGTGCAATGCCCGCAATCATTTCTCCCAAACTTGATAGCTTCTCCTGCTGAACAAGCTGCACTTGCATTTTTTGCAAAGCGGCTGTGCGATCATGAACTTGGTGTTCCAAAGACTCCGTTAGTTTTTTGAGCTTGAGGTGAACCTGTAGTCGAGCTAAAACTTCTGTTTGATCAAATGGCTTGGGAATATAGTCCACTGCTCCTAGGGCAAAGCCTTTGGCTTTATTTTCCGTGTCTGAAAAAGCAGTTGTAAAAATAACTGGAATCGACCTGGTGAGTGGATTGGCCTTGAGGCGGCGGCAGGTTTCAAAGCCGTCAATACCTGGCATTTGGACATCTAGCAAAATGAGATCTGGAAGATTGCGATCGACCTGCGCCAATGCACTTTCACCATCGATCGCCACGCGAAAACGCAACCCGGCACTATTCAGCGCTTCTGATAAAACCGCCAAATTAGTTGGATTATCATCCACAACTAAAATAAATTCATTCGACGCAGATGCTGACATAGGCCATCAGGAGTTGATTTAATCATCCGGTGATTGGGAGAGACTATGCAAGCATTTCCCAAAATTTTCTAGATCTTCTTGAAGTGTTGAGGATCATTAAACCGAGAGAAACAAGCTCAATGACGAAAATGGTTATTGAGCTAAGTAGCGCTCAAGCAATGCTTGTAGTTGTTTAAGTTGAAAGCGAGTCGCCAATTGAGTGACTTGCTCAGAAAAAGGTGCCATGCTCGGGTTAGACGCTGCTAGTTCAGCAACCATGGATAAGATTTCTTGAGTATCACCGTCCATCAGGAGATCGTGCAACCGTTGCACAATTTCTGAAGCGGGAGGAATCACATCTTGGGTCTGAAGAGGTTCCGTTTTTGAGGCAGGATCAGGAATGGTGGCTTGCTCATAAATCCAAGTTAAGTTAAGTTGCTCTTGCAAAATTTGAAGCAGCACTTCAGCTTGGACTGGCTTGGGCAAAAACAAGTTAGCGCCCGCATCGATCGCCTCTTGCTGATTGCTTTCAAAGACACTGGCTGACGACGCGATCGCCACAACATTGCGCAAAGTTTCAGAGGCGCGAATTTGTCTGAGTAGTTGATAGCCATCCATGACATGCATCATCAAGTCCGTAATGATTAGGTCAGGAGCATGATTCAGTGCAGTTTCCCAACCATCTTGACCATTTTGGGCTTCCACCATCTTGAATCCAAGTGGCTCTAGGAGGCTAACAATCACAGAGCGATTCTCCCAACGATCATCTACCACAATGATGGTGCGTTGCTTGCCTTCATAACCCACAATTGTTCCTTGGTCAATTGTTCGAGAGGCGGTTGCCCATTCTTTGGCCTCCGGTAGCTGCACATCAAACCAAAAGGTACTGCCTTGGCCCAGTGTGCTCTCCACTTCAATTTGGCTACCCATTAAGGACACAATTTTGTGGCTGATAGCGAGTCCTAAACCAGTGCCCTCTGACTGCTTTTTGCTATTACCCACTTGCTCAAATGGCAAAAAGATCTTTTCTAATTGTTTTGGTGTCATCCCCACACCCGTATCCTCAACCTGGAATCGCAGACGGTATAGGGACAGATCATCGAGTTTTTGGGCTTGAACGCGAAATGTCACTTGTCCTTTATCAGTAAACTTGATTGCATTGCCGAGAAGGTTAATCAAGACTTGGCGTAGTCGCTTCTCGTCAGCGCGAATCCCGATCGGTAGATCTGAATCAGCTCGATAGATAAAAGCAATGCCTTTTTGTTCAGCGCGAATCCGACAAATTTCGCCAACGCCTTGCAGAAATGAGGGCAAATGAAATTCATTAATTGCCAGGTCAAATTTACGAGCTTCAATTTTAGAAAGATCTAAAATGTCATTAATTAAGGTCAGTAGGTGGGTTCCGCACTGATGAATAATTTGGATGCCATCTTGTTCTTTTTTGCCCCAAGTTTTGGAGCGACTGAGAATTTGGGCATAGCCCAAAATGCCATTTAGGGGCGTGCGTAACTCATGGCTCATGTTTGATAGGAATTCGCTCTTGGCCTGATTGGCGGAATCTGCTGCGGCCTTGGATTGTTTGAGCTGTGCTTGCTCCGTGGATTGAACATAGACCAAAACGCCAATCAGCGTGCCCACGAGGAGCAAAACAACGATCGCAATGCCATCTAGTAGCTGAAGCTGAGATTCAATATTCTGGCGTGGAATCACCAGTGCCACAGACCATTGTGCTTCGGTGAGTGGTCGAAAACCCACATAGCTTTCAAGTCCGTCAATTTTGACCAATTGAATGTCCTGTTGCCGATTGACCATCTGTTGGGCAATGTGGGCCAACCCTGGGTCTTGGGCAAGTACCAAGCTTGGCGCGGGCTTGTCTATGGTGGACATGAATGCTGAGTTGGGATGCACGATCGCCTCGCCCTTGGAATTGAGCACAAAGGCATAGCTGCGATCGCCATATTTCAACTGATTGGTGACTTGCTTGATCCGATCAATCGTGACCACCCCATGGATGACTCCAGCGGGTTTCTCTTTTGAGTTTTGATCTTTAAAAATAGGTGCAGCAATGGCCACGCCAGGTACACGAGTGATCCGAGCAATCATGGGATCATCGACATAAATTTGCCCAGTCATTGCCTTCTGAAACCACCGGCGATCGCGCACATCGGCCGGCTTGGTTTTGGCAACAGTGCTTTGGCGGATTCCTGCTGCTGTGGTGAAGCCAAAAAACGAAAAATCTCCAATTCGTTGATCTTCCGCTTTGAGATAGGGACTGGCAATCGCCCAGTCCATCGATCGCACTACTCCAACGTTGGATAACATTTCCACGCGTGTTTTCAACAATGCCAACCAACTATCAATATCCTGGGACTTGTTGGTCACACGGGATAGTGCATCCTGCTTTAAGTTTTCCAGTGTTGCTTGGCGCACAGTTTGATAGCTAATATATGCGCCCACGCCTACGAGCAGCGCCGTTCCTCCCACAATCAACCGCATCAGCAGGTTGCGAGACAACTTCAGGCTGAGGAAAGAACTAAGGCTTGGCAGCGTGGCTGCAAACTTTCGGTCGGTTGGTTGGGAGTGCAAAATCATAACGATCTGAAGTCGGTGGCAAGTGATTAGGTCATGCGCTCGGGCTGTGAAATTTGCTCTAAGTTATGAACAGCTAGAGTAACTTATTTGTTTCATTTCAAAGCAGATAGTAACTCCCATTTCCCTTGTGTCATGAGGTTGATTGCTGACTGCCAACTCTATTGGAGATTTGTAAAAATTTTGTGAAAGAAATTGATTGAGTGTAAAAAATTACACAGGAAAATATTCACGTGTAAAAAATCGCACAGGAAAATCCGAGATCTTTACCCTATCAAAATAAATCCGCGATCGACTCTGTAAAAGTAGGCTGACTCAAGATAACACCTAATATTAGTTTTAGGCAGCAACATTACTCTAATTTCAGAACGAATGGCGGCTTTAGGCAGTGATTTGTAGCACTGACAGGCAAGACTGATTTAGATTTTTAGAACTAGTTCGTATATTTGCATTCATGGAACAAACTTCGGCGCTGTTTGCAAGATGATGATTTCCAGTGCAAGATTGCTTGCCCAGACAGGCTACCGCCTGTTCCTCATTACTGAGTTGCAGTACTACCGAATTGTTTAATCAATCAATCTTTAAAAGAATGTCTGGAAAGTCCGAATTGCTACGCTGCACAGCCCCGTGATCAACGCAAACAAGGGACTTAGGGCCTATCGTCAAATCACCTGAAACCCTGATGACCTCGTTCTTTAAACCAATCAGTCGTAGGGGCGGGTTTTCCCCGCCCAGTTCCCGTGATCCTTGGGTGTTCCCAGGGATGGACAGGGTTGTGGCGATCGCCCGGGTTAGGGTTGGGAGACCCAACCCCTACGGCGATGGAAATGACGATCGGCCCTAAACCCTTTCTCCCTCAGCCATTGGTGCTTCACCGTTGCCGCAAGTGACCGCTCAACCATCCACCACCGTGAGGATGGTTGACGGACTGGGGTTGATCTAGAGGCTCATTCACGATCGGTCGTGCCATGCAGCAAATCATTGACCGCTTGGCCCACATCCGGCTGACGCATCAGTGATTCCCCCACCAACACAGCCCCGGCTCCGGCATTCAGCACCCGATCGAGATCTGAACGATTGCCCAAGCCCGATTCACTGACCACCAAAATATCGCGCGATCGCAGTTGCTCACCCCGCGTTTCCAAGAGGGCGATCGTGGTTTCCAGCGTCACTTGAAATGTGGCCAAATCACGATTATTGATCCCCACCAACTTCACCCCATCCAGGGCTAAAACCCGGTCTAATTCGGCCAAGGTATGCACCTCAATCAATGCCGTCATTCCCAAGGCATTAATAATCTTCAAGAAATATTGCAGATCCGTATCAGTCAAGATGGCTGCAATTAACAAGATGGCATCGGCCCCGAGCGATCGAGCCAGATAAATTTGGTAAGGATAAAGCACAAATTCTTTACAGAGCAGCGGCAAATTAACCGCCTGCCGAATTTGCGCCAAATAATCGAAACTGCCCTGAAAAAACTCCTGATCCGTCAGCACCGATAAACAGGCTGCACCGCTAGCCTCATAGGTTTGGGCGATCGCCACCGGGTCAAAATCCGCACGAATCACGCCCTTGCTGGGGGAGGCTTTTTTCACTTCCGCAATTAGCGCTGGTTGAGGGGCCGGCGGTTGGCGCAGTGCGGCTAAAAAGTCTTGAGGGGGCTGGGCTTCTCGCACCCGTTGCTGAAGTTTAACTAGGGGTAACGATTCCCGCAGCCGATCGACCTCTGCTTCCTTGTGCCAAACGATTTTTTCCAAAATATGGCGAGGCTCGCTATCGGGCACACGCACTTGATAGCGCAAGGTATCAACGGCAACGGCCGGATTGGGTTGAATGCGGCGAATTTGCATAGAATTTAGAAGCAGTGAATCGCTAAATGAAGAAAGGGATGAATTTTGCCGATTCTGATGTAGGCTAATGGGCATCGGAGCATCGATAGCCGACCAATTAAATGAGCCAATTCGCCAAACAGCAAAGTTGGTGCTTTAATTGGCAATTTGCTAACGGGCAATTTGTCCTGACCAAGGGAGATCAAAAGCGATCTTTGGGTTAGGGTTCAATGGTCGAAATGCTCTTGGTGATCTGTTGACCTTCATGATCGTTTGGACGATTGATCGCTTTAGCAATGCTCTCCCAGTAACGAGCGAGCCATTGCTTCAAGGCCCTGTAGGCCACCGCCACCCTCTCAACTGCTACTTCTCAAGATCCAACACCCAAGTCCAGTAGCGACGAATTTGGGTTCAATTGGTTTGCCCACTCGTCTTGGATTGAGCAGCCCTAATCATACGCGAAATCAGTTGTTGCCGGATCGATCGCCCCAGAACTGGCCTGAAATGCCTTGAAATCGCTCTCAGAGAATTTCTCAAGGAAATCTTGTAAAAAACTGGTGATTGCTCTGGATCGCGCTGGAATCTAGGAAGCTGGAATCTGGGAAATCTAGATCATTCATCCCGTGGCTGATTCCATGAATGCCTAACCTAGGGATGCTTAACCTAGGAGACGAACAGTGGGACACCATGGGGGTGCGATCGCGATCGCTCAGACTGACGACAACGATCGACAAAGCCGCCGAGTACTGTCACGCGCCACGGGCTGAACCATCACTGGCTCGATCGGGCGATCGTGACACAATCAAAGTACAAAGCAATCCACCCAGAAAGCATCTATCCTGCATCCGTTGAGCGATGCAACTCCTACCTCTACCCTTCACCCAAAAGGGAGGTTCATCAATGTCTGTGCTACTCGTAATTGCCGTTTTGTTTGCGCCCGTTCTGCTGTCCTCAATGATGGTGGATGAAAGCTTCGATGAAGCTTTGGGTCATCCCAATCGCCATTAAAGCGATGTTTGTGTGGTTCCTGTTGGAATCCTAGTCACAACTCATGGCAAAATTGGCTGATCAAAATCCGCTAATCACAATTGATTTGTTGCAGGAGTTAATGGTCTGTTGCAGGGGTGAATGAGCTTTCAGCAAATGGGCCAGAAATCATGGGCAGGAAGCGCCCCAACCCGGCTGAGGCCAATTTCAACGATTGCATTCTGCACCACCTGCCAACTCCTAACGCCACAGCTTCGACGTTACTCAGATCCCCCTCAAGATTTCATCTACCGCCGCCCTTCAAACGCAGTTCAGACGAAGTGCAACCCTAAAGAAGTGCAACCATTAAAAAGGAGAGGATGCTGGTTCATTGAGCCATGAACGCATCCTCTCCTTCGTTTAGGGTTCTGGTTGGGGCCGAAGTTTTAGCCGAATCGACCGGTTACATAATCGCGAGTGGCTTCTTCCACGGGATCGTGGAAAATGCGTTCCGTGCGATCGTACTCCACCAAATAGCCAACCTTGTTGCCCGAGTCGGTGGCTTGGGCGTTGAAAAAGGCCGTGCGATCGCTCACCCGCGAGGCCTGTTGCATGTTGTGGGTCACGATCACGATCGTGTAGTCACCACTCAGTTCCTTAATCAGTTCCTCAATCCGGAGGGTGGAAATCGGATCCAAGGCCGAGCAAGGCTCATCCATCAGGATCACTTCCGGTTGAATGGCCACCGCGCGGGCAATGCAAAGGCGCTGTTGTTGTCCACCAGAGAGGGCCAAGCCACTGTCGCGCAGCTTGTCTTTCACCTCATCCCAAAGGGCAGCCCGCCGCAGGGAGCTTTCAACTAGCTCATCCATGTTGCCGCGATAGCCATTGATGCGGGCCCCAAAGGCAATGTTTTCGTAAATGGATTTGGGGAAGGGATTCGGGCGCTGGAACACCATCCCAATGCGGCTACGGATGGAAACGGCATCGACCTTGGGGCCGTAGAGGTCTTCTTCGTTGTAGGTAATTTGTCCCTCAACGCGGGCGCTGGGAACCAGGTCATTCATCCGGTTAAAGCAACGCAAAATCGTGCTCTTGCCACAACCGGAGGGGCCAATGAAGGCCACAATTTCGCCCCGTGGGATGTCTAGTGATGCGTCGCGCACCGCGATGCTGGGACCGTAGTAGACCGAGACCGATCGGGCAGATAACACCGCATTGGACGTGACAGAAGATTGCATACCAGTCAAACCTGAACTGAAAAGTGAAGAAGCAAGGGAGAAGGTCGAAACATCAGCATCCAGCGCGGTCGATCTCAACCCCATCGTCAAGATCCGGTGATTACGGGCCATGAGCAGGCTATGAGTCCTAATCCGATCGATCAACCGCAGAACGTTTGCAGAACTATAAAACGTGCCGGTCACCAGAATTCCCAAAAAACCAGGAATTCTAGGAATCCTAAGAACTAGTTAAGAGTTTTCTGGAACCGGTTGCGCAACAGAATTGCCGTGCCATTCATGGCCAGCAGAACAATCATCAAAACGACAATCCCGGCGGCGGCGTTGATGTGGAAACCTTGCTGAGGTCGGGAGACCCAGTTGTAGATTTGGATCGGCAGCGCCGTGAAGGGGCTTTGGGGATTGTTGGGGATGAAGGGAACGAAGGTTAAGGCTCCAATGGTGATCAGCGCGGCGGTTTCCCCGATCGCCCGGGACAGGGCCAAAATGGTTCCCGTCAAAATCCCCGGCAGGGCCAGCGGCAACACATGGGCCGAAACCACCTCCCAACGGGTTGCCCCCAGCGCAAAGCCTGCCTGACGCAGACCGTCGGGGACGGTGCGCAGGGCTTCGCGGGTGGCCACGATGATCACCGGCAAAATCAGCAATGAGAGGGTTAGGGCCCCGGTCAGAACGCTGCGGCCGCCAGTGATGGGTTGCAGCCAGCGGGCAAACACCTGCAATCCCAGCAAACCATAAATGATCGAGGGTACGCCAGCCAGGTTGGAGATGTTGATCTCAATCAGGCGAGACCACCAAGATTCGAGCGAAAATTCTTCCAGGTACAGGCCCGCGCCCACCCCGATCGGGAAAGCAATCAGCGCCGTCAGCACCAGCAGCCAAATGGAACCGCCCAACGCCGCGCCCACCCCGGCCAATTCCGGCTTGCGCGAGGGCAGGCTCGTGATGAATTGCCAGCTAATGCGGGGCATTCCATCAATGAAGGTATCCACCAGCAGCACCACCAAAACCAGGATGGCGAACCCGGTGGCCACCCAGGTGGCTCCAGCAAAGATATTGTCCTTGACGTAGCGCTGATCCAGACGAGGGTTGAAGAGCAACGCGCGCGATCGCCCTTGGGATTCGTTTGAAATAGCCATTAGTCGTATTTTTCCTGGAAGCGACGCACAAACCAAAAGCTGAACACGTTCAATACCAGGGTCATCACAAACAGGGTGGTACCCACTGCGAACAGGGTTCGGTAGGCGATCGACCCGGCCGGCGTATCCCCAAGGCTGACCTGCACGATGTAGGCCGTCATGGTCATGGCGGAAACAAAAGGATTCAGACCCAAGGTGGCATTCTGACCCGCTGCAATCGCCACAATCATGGTTTCCCCGATCGCCCGCGACACTGCCAAAATCACCGAAGCCACAATCCCCGACAGGGCCGCTGGCAACACGACTGAAATGATGGTTTCGCGCTTCGTGGCCCCCAGTGCATAGGAACCATCTCGCAAACTGCGAGGCACGGCATAGATCGCATCTTCACTCAGGGAGGCAATCAGCGGCGTGATCGCCACACCCAAAACAATCCCCGCACTCAGGGCATTAAACCCTTGCAGTCCGGGGATGATTTTCTGAAGCAGCGGCGTGACGAACAGCAAAGCAAAGTAGCCATAGACCACGGTGGGCACACCTGCCAACACCTCCAGGGCCGGCTTCAGCACCTGTCGCACCTTGGGGCTGGCATATTCACTCAGGCAAACGGCCGACAGCAGACCCAAGGGCAACGCCACCAAAATGGCGATCCCCGTGGTGAGCACCGTGGCGCTGATCAGGACAATGATCCCGAATTGGGCGCTGGCAAAGAGCGGAGTCCAGCGGGTTTCTGTGAAAAATCGCCAAACGGGAATGATTCTGAAGAAGTCGATCGTCTCAAAGATCAGGGTGAAAACAATCCCGATCGTTGTGGCGACCGATACAAATGAAAAAAGACCCAAAATCAGTCGAACGATCAACTCTGTACGGTGACTCGCTTGACGATTGGGCTGCCAAAGTGCGCGATCGCGCAGGGAACTCTCCATAGGGAAGGGGTGCGGGAACCCGCCAAAACCTTTTCGATTTTCTCTAGATTTAACTGCAAACTGGCAATCGGCTGATCAACCACTCAGCACCTGTCGCATCGCCTTGACCACGGAGCAACGTGACCGAAGCGTGACCCCTGCTGGGTGCTCGGCCCCAATTGCTCCTGTTCAAGAATCTGCCACAAGCCAAGGGATGATCAGCCCTGTCATCTAAAGCCCCCGTGAGGATTTTAAAGACCCAGGCGATCGCCCCTCAGCACCAGGCTGAACCCGTTTACTTCTTCTCGGCACCGCCAGCCTTTTCAGCCGCCAGCAGATCCGACAGCTTAGCCCCAGCCGGAGCCTTGCCACCGAACACAGAACCGGTTACTCCCTTCTCCAGGCGCTCCTTCGCCAGCGTCAGCACCTCATCGGGCAGCGGCAGATAGCCCGTATCCGCAATGATTTGCTTGTTGGCCGCATCAATCTGGAATGCCACAAAGGCCTTCACCTCAGGACGGCTGAGGGCATCCTTGCGGACGTAGATGAATTCCGGACGCGACAGGGGTTCGTAGGAACCGTCGGCGATCGAAGCAGCGCTCGGAGCAACGCACTTGCCGCTCTTGCCCTTGATTTCCACCAGCTTCAGCTTATCCTTGTTTGCTTCGTAATAGGCATAGCCGAAGAAGCCCAAGGAGCCTTCATCACCCGACACGCCCTGCACAATCACATTGTCGTCTTCGCTCGGCGTGTAGTCCCCACGGCTCTTACCTTCCTCGCCGGTAATGGCCTTGGTGAAGTAGTCATAGGTTCCCGAATCCGTACCGGGGCCGTAGAGGGTCATCGGCTTGTCGGGGAATTTCGGATCCACATCCTTCCAGCTCTTCACCTTGCCTTCGGCGGCCGGTTCCCACATCTTCTTGAGCTGATCAACGCTCAAGCAGGTGGCGAAGTCGTTTTTGGGGTTCACCACCACCGAGAGACCATCAAAGGAGATGGGCAGCTCCACATATTCCACATTGCCCTTCTTACAGAGTTCAATTTCTTCTGTTTTGATGGGTCGCGAAGCGTTGGAAATATCGGTTTCCCCGGCGCAGAATTTCTTGAAACCGCCACCGGTTCCCGACGATCCCACAATCACCTTGGTGCTGGTGTTGACTTTCATGAACTCTTCAGCCATGGCTTCCGAAATCGGAAACACGGTGCTGGAGCCATCAACCTTAACGGTGGCCGTTGCTTCCGCAGCAGGGCTAGCACCGGCAGCGGGGCTTTCGCCAGCGGCGGGGCTGTTGCCTGCTTGGGGTGCACCACCGCAGGCGGCTAGGGAGAGGGCCAGGGCTGCGATCGAGCCAGCAGCCGCGTGACGGGTCATTCGACGCAGGAGTGAGTAATTCATAGAGCTTCCGTAAGGGGTGAAGTCAATCAACCGATCGAGTCTGAGGTCTGAAATCTGAAACCTGATTTGAAATCGGCGATGAGCTGAAGTCGAGTGGGTTGCTTGACGAGGAAACTGCCTCGCGGCGGCTAAAACTGCCGATTGCGCCGCCCGTTGGTGTGTGGTGAATAATGACAGGGGCAAACGGCGGCTAGCATAAACCGCTTGGGTAAAGAAAAGGTTAATGGGGCTGATCCGCTTGCTGTCGCGATCGCTACAAATTTTTGAGTTTCGGGCCCAGACCCTTACCCACACAAGGCCGGCTGATGATCCCTGGCTCCCTCAGTGGAAATTTCGCTCATCCGCTTGGGTATAGTTAAATTGGGGCTGCATCTTAAGGTTTCTTTTAAAGTTTTCGTAAATCTCACCCCAAAGCCCCGATTTTCCGATTTGCGTCAGACCAAGCCGCGCGATCGTCAAATCCGGTCTTTGGTCGCCGCCTTTGTCGCTCGGTCAATCGATCGCGACGGGGTTAATTGGTTGTCTACGTTCACTTCTTAATTTCTTCGATCGTCACGAGGAAGCATCATGCCTACCACCCTGACCCCCGGCGACATCGCGATCGTCCGCTACGACGCAAGCTCATTTCAGTTTTTTAGCTTTGTTGATCTACTTCCGGATACAGTCATCTTCTTCACTGACAAAGCATGGCTCAGTACTACTGGCGCTTTCAGAACTGGTGAGGGACTTATTAAATTTCAATCGCCTTCAGGGGGAGTAATAAGTGCTGGCAGCTTGATCTCATCAAGCTCCTCGAATTTTTCCACTGTACCAGGCACAACATTCAAGTTGGAAAGTGCAGGAGATCAAATTACTGCATTTCAGAGCAGCAGCATCAACCCTTCGAATCCACTGCAAGCAGGCAGCACTTTAACACCTGTTTTTCAAATCAACACAAAGAATAATTTTGTCAACAATCCAAATAACGAAAACGATAGTGCATTAGCCAGTGGTCTAACTCTGGGAGAAACTGCTGTAGTTTTACCCTCCGCAGAATCAGGAGAAGTCAATCTTAACCCTTCTCCAACAACTCTTAAGCTTCCGTATATTGGTAAAGCCAATGGCTGGAATTCTCCTGCACCTACCCCTAGTTCCGCGCTCGCAGATGGAAACTATCAATATCAGTTACCTGTAAGCCTGGACGTGGGCTTTTCCTCTGTCAATGAAGACGATTCAGATTCAACCCAAATCAAAGTTACTGTTCCGTTCAAAGTTGTTGGTGATCAAACAGTTGAAATTGGCTTAGGTGGATCGGCAATTTCATTTGATTTAGGTGGCGATGACTATGATATCGATCCATTTGAGAATCCACTAACAATCATAATACCCAGTGGATCTAAAGAAGGATTTTTGCGCATTCCCGGAAACCCGCCTGTAGATGTAGTGCCTACTCTCTACATATTGCCAGATAATGATGATGAACCCGACGAAACAGTAACATTAACTCTCTCAAATCAATCTTCTGGTTTGTACCTATCCAATCCTGCTTCTCAAAGCATTACTATTAAAGATGATGATCTGCCAACACCAGGATTATTCGTTGACACCAAGGACACTGGATCCACAACAGAAAGTGGTAGCATTACATCCTTTAAAGTGAGTCTTAAATCTCAGCCCACAGGGAATGTAACCATTAGCTTGACCAGTTCCAATCCTGCTGAAGGAACAGTTTCCGCAACTCCTCTCACTTTCACTAAAGACACCTGGGATACAGCTCTAGAAGTTGAGGTAACTGGTGTTGATGATGATGATGTGGACGACGGAGATAAGCCCTATAAAATCGACCTGAAGTCAAGCTCTTCGGATGGAAAATATAATGCGCTAACTGCATCGGTGAGCTTGACCAATACTAATGATGATTTTGCTAGGATTGTGCGGGGACCAGTAGCATCATTAGAAACTACTGAAGCTGGCGGCGAAGCACCCTTCACGTTAAGGCTAGGCTCGAAGCCAACCAGCCCAGTGACAATTAAGCTGGATAGCTCCAACAAGGCTGAAGGAACTGTCTCGCCTGCTTTAGTTGAGTTCAACGATACCAACTGGGACATATGGCAAACTATTAAGGTTACAGGTGTTGACGACTCCATTGTTGATGGTACGGTTGCTTACAAAATCACCGGCTCAGTGACAAATGGCGACTCTAAGTACACGTCACTGTCACCGTTTGAAATTACAGCAACCAACACCGATAACGACACGGCTAGCGGAGGTGGTTCCTCTGGAGGCGGCACGTCGGGAGGCGGCACTGGCGGCACATCGGGAGGCGGCACACCAACCGGTGGAAGCAGCACACCAACCACCAGTGGCCCGGGAGTTGTGATCGATGCGTCGCGGGGCATTGTGATTAATGGCGGATCGAACTCGGGGTCAGGGGTCACTTTCCCGAATATCTCGACGGTTACCCCGATCGGCAGTTCGCGTGCTCCCGTTTGTAACCTAACAACGCAGCCCGCGCCGCTGCCGCTGCCTGATTTACCCGGAGTGCAGTTTCGGCAGAACTCGATCGCCCAGCCGGCCACGTTGGGCCGCAACTCCAGCGATTTCATTACCGGATCGGATCGCAGCGAAGAAATTCGGGGTGGCGAGGGAGCCGATCGCATCTTTGGGCTAGGTGGCAACGATAACCTCTACGGTGATGCGGGCAACGACCAGCTCAACGGCAACGCGGGGGATGACGTGGTGCAAGGGGGCCCCGGGCGCGATCGCATCTTTGGGGGCAGTGGCCAAGATGCCCTTTGGGGCGGCCGAGATGATGATTTTCTGTGGGGTGATTTGGGCCAAGACCTGTTGGTGGGCGGCGCGGGCAATGACACCCTGTTTGGTGACCTTGATGGGGGAGTGACCCGAGATCTCCTGGGCAGCGAAGCGGATGCCGATCGCCTGTTGGGTGGCGAAGGTAATGATTTGTTGGTTGGTCAGAATGGTGACGATACCTTGGGCGGCGGCAATGGTAACGACACCCTCTTTGGCGGTTGGGGCAAAGATCTGCTGTTAGGCAACGATGGAGACGATTGGCTAGATGGTGGCCAAGGAGACGATACCTTGGGCGGTGGCGCGGGACGGGATACGTTCGTGTTGGGCGATCGCCCCGGAACCATCACGATTCTGGACTTTGAGCGAGGGGTCGATCGCATCACCGGCCTTGATTTTGGTCAGGTCACCTTCGAGTCTGTGGGCTGCGATACGAAGGTGCTGCTGGGTAATCGAGTGGTGGCATACCTGGTGGGCGCTCCCGCTGACGGCATTAGCGGCTTTTAGACCGGCTAGCTGAGGAAATGGGGCCGGTTTTGAAGCGATCGGCTCCCTTTGCGGTATTGGTTTCTCAAAATTTGGGAGCCGGTTTCAGGGCGATCGACCCCTAGAATCCCTATCAGCTACGCCATCAATCGAAAACTATAGAAGTATTTAGGAATTTCAAATGAAATCGATCGTCATCGATCAGAATCAGGCGCAAATGGCCAGTAACTGCCAACAGATGAGCTATATATGAATGAGCGGATCGAATATCCTAAAATTCGTCGTAGCTGACAGCATAATTGCTACCATTGCAAACCCGCACTGGTATTCTGACCGCAAAGGCAAAATCGGTGTTTAGGCCCTCAAAGTCTGAGTCATCGGTTAGGGGATGTCTGAAAAGCCAAAACGGCTATCTTGTGGGTCTCATCGATCGACGACAAAGGGCTTAGGCCCCCTGCCCCGAAGGCAGCTTTTGCGTTGCCAGCGCCCCAAGTTACGTCTCAGACATTCTCCTAGGGGTGCAACAGGATATTCGTAACTGTCTTCAGTTTCAGGTTCAACTGCTAATCATCGCGTGATTCGCACGGTTCTATGACTTCGCAGCCGACTAGTATTGGTGTTTCAACTGTGGCTGGAACCACTGAAACGGTTCTTCATATCCCTGAGCGCCTCTCTGTTCTGGAAGCCGTTGATTTTAAGGACACCTGCAAAATGCTCTGTGAATCGGAATCGCTTCCGGTTCAAATCACTCTGGACTTCAGCCGCACCGCTTTTGTGGATAGCAGCGGTATCGGTGCATTGGTCAGCAGCTATAAGCTGGCCCATGCGACGGGTGTGAGCTTTGTGCTGCGGGATGTGCAGCCGCCAGTGATGGCTGTGCTGTCCATGACGGGTTTGGATGCGATGTTGCCGATCGAACGGGCCACCGCCCCCATGAGTGCCAAGTCTGCATCAGAAGAGGTGTTGCCACCGGCCACTCACCCCTCGGTGCGATCGTGGGTGAAGCGCACCCTCGATATTGCAGGTTCGCTGGTGGGGCTGACCATTTTGGGCGTTTTGTTTGTTCCCCTCGCGATCGCGATTCGTCTTGACAGCCCCGGCCCCATTCTCTTTAGCCAGTCCCGTTGTGGTTGGATGGGTAAGCGGTTTCGGCTTTGGAAATTTCGCTCCATGGTTTCTGATGCAGAAGCCCGGCGCAAGGAAGTTAAAAACCAAGCTGAGGGTGCGTTCTTCAAGAATGACAACGATCCCCGCATTACTCGCATTGGTCGTTTTTTACGCCGCACCAGCCTGGACGAGCTACCCCAATTCTGGAATGTGTTGCGGGGAGATATGAGCCTGGTGGGTACTCGGCCGCCCACGCCTGATGAGGTGGAGCGCTATGAGGTTCCCCAATGGCAGCGGTTAGATGTGCGTCCTGGAATGACCGGTGAGTGGCAGGTTAATGGGCGATCGACGGTGAAAAAATTTGAAGATGTGATTCGCCTAGACCTGAAATATCAGGAAAACTGGAGCTTGAAGCACGACTTAAAACTCATTCTCAAAACCGTCGCACTTCTGTTTTCCCGCAGCAGCGGCGCAATGTAGTTAGGCGAGTCACATGGGCGCGCGTCCTCAAGGTTCGATCAAATCAAACCGCTTTAAATCTCTGCGCGGCCGCCTTGCCTGGTTGCGAGATTGCTTGCGGCCCCGTCGCTGGCAGCAATGGTGGACTCAAGGGTTGGGGCCCCGTCTGCACCATTGGTGGGACTACCAAACGGATAACCGCTGGATGCCCACCAGCCATCAATCGCACCTGCACCTCACAACGGATCTTCAGGAACTGCCTTCGTTGTTGCAGTGGTTTGATGTCATTTTGAAGCAGGCTATTCCTGAATCGCTGCCGCCGCAATTTCTGTGGGAGTGCCAGTTGATTTTGACGGAAGGATTTACGAATGCGGCTCGCCATGCGCACCATCACCGCCCCCCACACACCCCGATCGTGGTTGAGGTGGGCCGTTGCGGACGTTGTTTAAATATTCAAATTTGGGACTACGGCGATCCCTTTGATTGGGATGCAAAGTTGGCTTTACTGAAACAAGAAAAACGCAATCCTTTGGAGAAGGAATCGGGGCGAGGATTGATGTTTATGGAGCAATTGTCGCGGCGAGTGCGTTACCGTCGCTATGGAAAGCGCAATTGCCTGATGGTTCAAAAATCGTTCCCCAGTTAGCTTTCCGGTCTGCTTGTTTGATTCAGGAGTTAAGAACTTTGGGTTAACGGGCGGCCGCGCCAAGTCCATCCCCAACCGGTTTCGACTTTGATGATTGAGGCGATCGCGATCGCGAAAACCAAAACGCCACCCACGCCCATCAGCCACCAGTAGCGCAGAGATTGGTCCGTTTGTTGGGCGATCGCCCAGCGCATCCAGCAGACCGCGATCGTGGTGGCGAGTGCTAGCCCACAGGACGCAAACCCAAGGGGAGAGGGGCCGTCAATTAGTAGCCCGATCGCCCCGACTAACAACCCCAGCCAGGGCATGGCAAACACTTCAAATAGCCCCGCTGCTGAGATCAGGGTTTTGGGGATGTTGTTTTGGTTGGCAATGTGCCAATGCTTAGTCCAACCTTCCCACAGGGCCGCAAAGTTCTGATACATCCGCACACGCATTAACCCCAACCCCAGGGCGAAATGCAGCGATCGCCCACTTTGGCAAATCTGGCGAGCGAGGGCCAGGTCTTCGGTTAATTCATGGCCCACGGCGGCGTGGCCACCGATGGCGGCATAGCTCGATCGCCGGAAGAACATGAAGGGCCCCGCTGCAAAGGCCGTGGGCGATTTGGGATCGTTCAAGGTGCGGAAGTCAAAGGCAATGGCCATGGCGCTGGCCACAATGGGCTGCACCAACCATTCTGAGAGGCAGCCACAAACCAACAGGGGGGCACAACTGAGCAGGTCGATTTGTTGGCGATCGGCCAGGGTCAAGGCGGCCCCGATCGCCCCAGGAGCCAACCGCACATCGGCATCAATAAACAGCAGATAATCTACGGTTTCCCCGATCGCCTCTGTCACTTGGACACAGGCCCAGTTTTTGCCTAACCACAATTGCTCCGTGGGGCGCGGGGGCACTCGCAGCACCCGCAACCGGGCATCGGTGGGCATCAAGGCTGCGGCCAGGGCCAGGGTGCGATCGTTGGATTGGTCATCGGCAACCCACACTTGTAATTCCACATTGTCCGGCAGCTCACTGGCCAAGACCGATCGCACGCAATCAACGATGTTCACTTCTTCGTTGTAGGCGGGGATCACCACCGCGATCGATCGAGCCGGAATCTCCGCGAGCGTCACCGGCTCCAGCCGCGATGCACCGGCCAAGGACTGGCACGATCGCACCCAAAAGATCCCAATTCCTAACCCAGACAGGGCCAAGAGTCCATCCAGAATCAGCCAACCCACCATAGTCTCGTCACCCGTCTTGCCACTGCTGCTGTGCCTGGTATGGATTCGTACCCAATCAATGCACTCATCCTAAATGACAAGCGATCGGGTAGGGATAACCTGCCCGATCGCTCCTGAAATGACTCTGAAACAACCCTAAAACGCAGTGAATTTCAGCGACTGAGCTTCACCCGAGTTTTAGCGCCAGGTTTCACACCCAAGTTTGAGTTACTTCGTTTCCGAGAACTCCGCATCGATGACATCATCGCCATCGCCACCGGTCGAACTATCCCCAGTGGGTGCATCCGGAGCGGCCGCATCCGGGGCCCCTTGCTGATACACCGACGACCCGATCGTATACAGCGCCTGTTGCAGGGCCTCCACCTGGGTCTTGATGGCCGGGTAATCTTCCTTCTGCAACGCATCCTTCAGGCTGGCGATCGCGGCCTCGGCCGTGGCCTTTTGGTCGTCGGAGATCTTATCTTCCAGTTCCTTCAGTTGCTTCTCAGCCTGGTAAACCAGCGAGTCGCCTTGGTTCTTCAGGTCGATTTGTTCGCGGCGCTCCTTGTCGGCGGCGGCGTTGCGTTCCGCATCCTGCACCATCCGATCCACATCGTCCTTCGGCAATGTCGAAGCACCCGTAATGCTGATTGACTGTTCCTTGCCCGTGCCCTTGTCCTTAGCGGTCACGTTCAGGATGCCGTTCGCGTCGATGTCGAAGGTCACCTCAATTTGCGGCACACCCCGGGGCGCAGCCGGAATCCCATCCAAACGGAAGGTTCCCAAGCTCTTGTTATCGTTGGCGAACTCCCGCTCCCCTTGCAGAATGTGAATTTCCACATTGGTTTGGCCGTCGGCCGCCGTCGAGAACACCTCGGACTTCTTGGTGGGGATCGTGGTGTTGCGAGGGATGATCTTGGTCATCACGCCGCCCAGGGTTTCCACACCCAACGACAGCGGAGTCACATCCAACAGCAGGATGTCCTTAACTTCACCGGACAGCACGCCGCCTTGAATCGCAGCGCCCACGGCCACCACTTCATCGGGGTTGACGCTTTGGTTGGGTTCCTTGTCCAGAACGCGACGCACCAGGTCTTTGATGGCCGGGATCCGGGTTGAACCGCCCACCAACACCACTTCGTCAATGTCAGTCTTGGTCAGCTTGGCATCGCGCAGGGAGTTCTCAACGGGGATCCGGCAGCGATCGATCAGGTCAGCGCACAGCTCTTCAAACTTGGCCCGAGTCAGGGTCAAGTCCAAGTGCTTGGGCCCGTCCTGGGTTGCCGTAATGAAGGGCAGGTTAATTTCGGCTTGGGTAACGCTCGACAGCTCAATCTTGGCCTTCTCGGCGGCTTCCGTCAGCCGTTGCAGAGCTTGCTTGTCCTTGCGCAGGTCAATGCCTTCGCTGGCTTGGAACGTGTCGGCCAGGAAATCCACAATCTGCTTGTCGAAGTCATCGCCGCCCAGGTGGGTATCCCCCGAGGTGGCCAACACTTCAAACACGCCATCGCCCACTTCCAGCACCGATACGTCAAACGTACCGCCGCCCAAGTCGAAAACCAAAATCGTTTCGTTTTCTTTTTTATCAAGACCGTAAGCCAACGATGCGGCAGTCGGTTCGTTGATAATCCGCAGCACTTCTACGCCTGCGATTTTGCCTGCGTCTTTGGTGGCTTGGCGTTGGGAGTCGTTAAAGTATGCGGGAACCGTAATGACCGCTTGGGTAACGGGTTCACCGATATATTTGCTGGCATCTTCGATCAGCTTGCGCAGCACTTGGGCGGAAATTTGTTCCGGAGCGTATTTTTCACCCTTGGCCGTGCAGTTGATGCGGACGTTTCCACCAACGTTGTCTACGTTGTAGGCCACTTCGGTGGCTTCGTGGGTGATTTCTTCAAAGCGACGACCAATGAAGCGCTTGACCGAGTAGAAGGTGTTCTCGGGGTTCATCACCGCTTGGCGCTTGGCAATTTGACCAACGAGTTTGTCGCCGTTTTTTGCGTAGGCCACGACTGAAGGGGTTGTTCTGAAACCTTCGGCGTTGGCGATGACGGTGGGTTTGCCGCCTTCCATTACGGCAACGCAAGAGTTGGTGGTTCCGAGGTCAATTCCGACGACTTTGGCCATAGGGGTATTGCTGCTTTTGAGGCGATTGGGAAAATTTGGCTGTATTTCTTGCTTTCTATAGTGGTTCGTGGGGGCGAGATGATGAAGGGGTATTTACCGAACCGGCTTGATGGCGGTTTTAGGCGTTGGGGGCATGGTTGAAGCAAGGTTGGGCCCTGGCGATCGCCCCTTGGGAAACCGCCAGGGATACCTACGAGAGCTGGTGATCTGGTTTTGATTCACAGCAAATTTGGAATGAATTTGGGGTGCATTGGGATCAATTTGGGGATCGATGGGATCGATCTCAATCACTCGTAAATTGATCAAATTGAGCTAGTTAAATTGAGCACCCCAAGCGCGATCGACTGCCTGGGGTGCTCATGGGGATGCTAAGCCTCGGATCCTGTGGAAGCGGATCGAAACAGCTTCCCAATCCCTTGGATTAAGCTGCTGCGGGGCATGAATCGACCGGCGTTCACCAAAATTTGATTGGCCAAGCCGCCCGTAACGCAATTGGGCTTCCCTTGGGTGATCGCCTGGAGTGCCTCTTGAACAACGGCCTCGGGAGTGGCGATATCGTTGGGCATCTTCAGGCTGCCGGGGAACTCGGCCACCGCAGCAAAGTTGGTTGCGGTGGGGCCCGGGCAAAGGGCCATCACCCGCACGCCCCGGCCTTGGCACTCAACCCACAGGCCCTCGCTGAAGCTGAGGACGAAGGCCTTGGTGGCGGCATAGAGCGAGAGGTAGGGAATGGGCTGAAAGGCAGCGGTGGAGGCAACATTGATGATTTGTCCTTGGCCCCGATCGAGCATGGGTTGCAAGACGTGGTGTGTTAGCTCCGTCAGGGCCACCACGTTCAGGTTCAACATGGCCCGCTGCTTGGCCAAGTCCCGAGTGGCGAATTCCCCAAAGTCTCCGAAGCCAGCATTGTTAATTAACCAGTCGATCGGCTGACCAAGGGCTTTGACTTGGGCGGCCAACTGGTCGGCCGCGCCCGGCTCACTGAGGTCAAGCGGCAGGGCGATCGCCTGGATCCCAAATTGGGTAGTTAGGGACTGGGCTAACGGTTGGAGTTTTTCGGTCGATCGAGCCGTCAAAATCACACTCACACCACGGGCGGCCAGGGCTTGGGCAAAGGCTGCACCAATGCCACTAGAAGCGCCGGTAATTAGGGCTGTTGCCATGGAATAGTCTCTCAACTTGGGGCAATCAAGAAGGTTCAATCGTGAAGGAAAGCTTAGGATCGATACTGTGCCAATTGCGCCAATGGCACTGCTGGACAGGTTCCCAGGTAAATGCCGGTTTGGAAACCGTGCCATTCTGGACAACAGACCCCCATGAAGCAGCCGATAGTAATCGGGCATGGGTGGCGGGGCTAATCAGCGGTCAGATGTAGCCTGATACAGATGCCTGAACGAATGCCTGAACATTAGTACCTGACCCTATTTTGGGTTGAATTTTGGGTTGAAACAGGTATCAACCCGATTGAGAAAGGAGAAGGAGTGGATCATGGCTCGATCGATCAAACAACCTCAAGCAGTTCAGCAACCTCCCCTGTTGGGTCAACGTGCCATTCGCTGGATTGGCCGAGTCGGCAGCGTGGCCCTGGGAAGTAGCTTGGCGATTGCCTTGGCCGCCGGTCAGGCCCTGGCCCTAGATAAGTTAGTGTTGCGGTTACCGGGCCTGGGTGATGTGGATATCACCATGGCAGAGCTGAAAACCTTTGCGGAAACGGGGCAAGCCAGCGGCGACTTTGGGCAACTGCTGAGCGATCCCAACGTGGCCAAGCAAGTGAGCCGGGCTGATTTGCAACGGATTTTGAAAAGCCCCTTCCAAGTGGGCAGCGCGGCGGCTCGCACGGCTCCGTCCGTGTTGAAGAGCTGTCCCGGTGAGTTGGTGATCGGCTCCATTAGCCAGGTGCTTTATGCCGACAACGCCCAGGGCAATGCTCAGCCCCTGACCGCCGCGATCGAGAAGGTGTTGTCCCGCGCTTCGGCAGCACCTGTCACGGCCTTGGATGTGTTGATGCAGCTTGAACCGAAAACCATGACGGTGGATGCGGGGGAAGCACTCAAAATCTATACCCGCGTTAAAACCAAGGTGCAACCGATTATCAGCAAGGTGGGTGGCCTGACCGTGCGGGAACTGACCAGCATGGATTCGGCCAAGCTGAACCAACTGCTCTCAGAAGCCGGGGTGACCAGCAGCGACATCAGCAAGATTCAAGGGGCAATTCAGGCCTTTGGCACGATCGACCCGGGTTCTGACCTGGATAAACTGTTGCGCCAAGTGAATGTTGGTTCACTGCTGCAAAAGGCGGCGGCTGGGGACTTTTCGGCGCTGCTGTCGGAATTGGGATCGATCGACGTAAGCCAAATCGATCTGAAACCTTATGAAGGGCGCGTTAGTGGGTTCATGGCAGCCATGATGGAAGTCCTCGGGTTGCCGGTGAATCGGGGTGCAGCCTGTCGGGCGGTGATGTAAGACCCCTGAGGTTCTTGACGATTTCCCCTGACCCGGGCCGCCACACCGAGGCAGCAACCAGTCTGATTGAATTTGATCGCAAACTGACTTGCAAACAAACACCATTGCAAACTTGATTGCCATCAACCATCAATGCAGACTGGTTGCGACTCCCTGAAGTCTCTGATGCTGAAGCGTTGGCCGAAACGGTGCAAAAGTACTGTCACTCGGCCACGAGTCCCCATCCCACGAGTCCCCATCCAAGGACGGTACTGCTGATGGTTATGTCTGTAGGTTCTCTCTTGTCGGATTCCGGGCCGGGGTGTGCGATCGCCCCTGCTAGCCCGCTGGGTGCTGCCCCGGCAAAATCCCTTTCTTGCCTGTTGCGTCGCGGGCGTTGGGCCCTGCTGGGGGCTGGAGCGGCGTTGTTGTCGCTGGCTCCCATGGCCCAGGCGGCGGATCAGGTTCAAATTCGCTATGGACCGATCGGGGTCAGTGCCACCCTGAAGGATCTGCAAGCCTTTGCGGCTGATAAACCGGTTTCCGATAGCTTTAATAGTTTGCTGGGTCAAATCGAATCCTATGGCAAAGTACCGCGCGATCGCCTGCGGGGCTATCTGAACACCTCGATCGACCTGAAAGTTTTGGGCATTGATCCCGCCGACGCAGTGAAACTGTCCTATGGTTTCGTGGGTGAGCGGTTGCTGAAGCGGGTGAGCGAAGTCATTTACCCCCCCTACGATCGGGGTAACTTCTACGCCCTGCGCGGGGCCCTAGTCACGGCGCTCATGGATGATGGCAAAATTTCGGTTTTGGAAGTGCTAGAAGACTACGGCCCCAGCGTCGTGCGCCTGGATGCGGCCGGAGCCATGGGCATGGCCAACGAAATTCGTGACGCGATCGGGCAATTCTTACCCGGTAAGTAATCTTACTCAGTCAGTAATCTTACCCGGTCAGCAAAAGCCAGTGAGCGGGCGGACGGTGGCCGAAGTCTCGGTCAAGATTCTTTCAAAATTCGAGTCTTCCGCAATTTCCGAGTTGCCGCCCCTTGCCAAACTGGGCTGTTCAACAGCTAGTCTAAACAACGCAATCAACGCAATCATTGGGATGCTCAGGACATTGGTTGGGATGGCGACATTGCCCCAAGGCCAAGGCCCACGACAAAACCCCCAGCGGTTGCGTTGTTTTAGCGCGTTTTTTTAGATTGTTCAACCATGCGCTTTGACCTTGTCACCCTGTTTCCAGACTTTTTTGAATCCCCCCTGCGATCGGGCTTGGTGGGCAAAGCGCTGCAAAAACAAATTGCCGAAGTCTTTGTCACCAATCCCCGGGACTTCGCCACGGACAAACATCGGAAAGTGGACGATGAACCCTACGGTGGCGGTGTGGGCATGGTGATGAAGCCGGAGCCGATCGCGGCGGCCCTCGACTCTTTGCCGCAACTGCCTCGTCGGGAAGTGATTTACTTCACGCCCCAAGGGCAACCCATGACCCAATCCCTGTTTAAGGCCCTATCCGCCAATTGCGATCAACTGGTGTTGCTCTGTGGGCATTACGAAGGGGTGGATGAGCGGGTAATGAGCCTGGTCGATCGGGAAGTGTCCTTGGGGGATTTTGTGCTGACCTGCGGCGAAATTCCGGCCCTCACCCTCCTCAATGGGGTGTTGCGTCTTCAGCCGGGTACGGTGGGCAAGGAAGAATCCTTGAAGGCCGAAAGCTTTGAGGAACCGCTGCTGGATTATCCGCACTACACCCGGCCGCCGGAGTTTCGGGGGCTAACCGTGCCAGCGGTTTTGATGTCTGGGAATCACGGGGCGATCGAGCAATGGCGGCGCGAAGAACAAATTTTGCGCACCCGTGAGCGTCGTCCAGATTTGGATCGCCCCCCCATCCCCTTGCCGATCCATCCCCCTTGCATGGGGCCCGATCAGTGGACTCAAGTGCAATGGGTGATTCAGCGCCTAGAAACCCACCAAATTCGCTACCAAGTGACGGGGGGCCTGGCGGGAAATCTCTATGGCTCCGCTTGGCCCCTGCATGATTTGGATATTGATGTGGCGATCGCTGATTTTGATCGGGCCTATGCCTGCTTTCAAGATTGGGCGATCGCCCCGCCCGATCGCTACATTGACGCGGAATTTGACCTCTTATTATTGCGGCTCAATGTGAATGGGTTGTTGGTTGATCTTTGTGCCGACGAAGCCGCCTACGCCATTCGAGGGCAAAAACGCTTGCCCCTGAATACTGATCTCAAAACCGCCCATCGCACCCGCTACTTTGGCCAATCCCTATGGGTGCAGTCGCTCCATCATCTGATTGCCTACAAGGAACGACTGGGGCGATCGGCCGATCTGGCTGAGCTGCGGCAACTGTTGCGCTAGGGCCGCTAATCATCCGGCTCCTGTAAATGCTCCAAGACCTGTTGATAGAGCACCAGGATGTGGCTGTCTTTGAGTCGGTAATAGACATGGCGGCCCTGTTTGCGGTAAGCCACCAAGCGCTGGCTGCGCAAGGCCCGCAACTGATGAGACACGGCCGATTCACTCATGCCAACGGCTTCGGCCAAGTCGCAAACACAGAGTTCTTGATGAACCAGGGCTGACAAAATCCGCAGGCGGTTTGGGTCACCCAACAGGGCAAACACCTCCGCCATCCGCTGGGCCATGTTGGTGGAAAGCACCCGATCGCCCAAGGCATTCTCCACCAAGGGAGCCGGTGTTGTTGATCCATCGGGCGATCGCTTGTCGATCGCCAAACGGGTTGAGGGACTTATCGTGGATAGCTCTATGCAGGAGTGATCGGCAGCCATACCCAGAATCCTTGTCAGTACTACGTTGCATTAACTGCTCGATGCCAAGCCCAGACCCCGTGCGGGAGTTATGGTGCTCTTAATTCTCTAGTACTACTCACTTGCGATCAAAACCAATCACAAGCAGGGGACTGCGTTTCGTTTTTCGGGAACAGAGAACGAAAAATGATTGGCTTGTGTGAGGCGATAGGAGAAAACAATCCCTGAGCGAGGCTTCGAGAAGCGATCCCTATGGTTTCAAGATCCTTCCCACACCATATCGTGTCGCTTTCGGAGATGGATGAGCCTAGCAAGCCGGGATCACACCAGCCCAGCTCAGCTCCGTGGAAAATGAGAAGAGACTGGCCCCGAAGCGCAAAGCGCTGGAATCTTAGGAATTAGGGTCGGTTGACGGTGGTTGATTGCAAATCTTGCGATCCCACCTTGTGGTGCTGTTAGCGCTTTCTGATAACATCTTATAAAAAGTTAACGATTAGTAACGAGTCCCTCATGAGCATTCTTGTCGTTGGCGGAACCGGCACCCTCGGCAGGCAAATCGTGCGTCGCGCCCTGGATGAGGGACACACGGTGCGGTGCCTGGTTCGCAGTTACAGCCGTGCTTCGTTCCTGCGGGAGTGGGGAGCAGAGCTGGTGGGCGGCGACATTTGCGATGCGGAGACGATCGCCCCGTCCTTTGCCGGTGGTGAAATTACCGCTGTGATTGACGCGGCCACGGCTCGGGCAACAGATTCCCTGGGGGTGCGCGATGTGGATTGGCGCGGCAAGGTCAATCTGATTCAAGCGGCTAAGGAATCGGGAGTCGATCGCTACATTTTTCTCTCCATTTTGAATGCGAATCAGTTCCCTAAAGTGCCGCTGATGGAAGTCAAGCGCTGCACGGAGGAGTACCTGAAGCAATTGGAGATGAATTACACAATCCTGCGGCCCTGTGGCTTTCTGCAAGGGCTAATCGGTCAGTATGCGATCCCGATTTTGGAAAATCAATCGGTGTGGGTGCCCGATCGGGGATCGCCCGTGGCCTACATGGACACCCAAGATATTGCGAAGTTTGCGGTGCGGGCCCTGACGGCCACGGAAACGGAGCGCCAAGCCTTCCCGGTGGTGGGGCCCAAGGCCTGGACTCCGGCGGAAATTATCGCCCTCTGCGAAAAACTGTCCGATCGCCAAGCCAAAATCACCAGCCCGCCCACAGGTCTGTTGAATTTGGTGCGCAGTGCGGCCCGCTGGTTCAAGTGGAGCTTGAATGTGGCCGATCGCCTGGCCTTTGCGGATGTGTTTTCTTCGGGCCAACCGCTGACGGCGGAGATGGCGGAAACCTATCGCGCGTTTGGCATTGATCCGGCGGAGATTAGCACCCTGGAAGCCTACCTGGAAGAATATTTTGGGCGAATTCTGAAGAAATTGAAGCAAATTGACTACGAACAGTCGATCGCGGCCAAGGAAAGTAAGCGTAAAAAAACCTTGCGGTTTTAAGGCGATCACAGTGGCATCCGGCTGGGGCGCGATAGGATGAGTTTCGCCTGATTCGGTCACCAGGACGGAATCCTAGCCTGACTGACTCATCCACCTCATTTGCCCCGCCCATCTCACTCCTTCGGTCGTTGCCCGTGTCTGACAGCGCCTGCCCCAACGTTGGAATTATCTATAACGATGCCAAACCCGTCGCGGAAAAGACGGCGGCAGATTTGGTCGAACAACTGTCGGCCCGGGGCTGTCGGGTAATTTCCACCACGGGATCCGGTGGAATTTTAGGTTGCTCGCGGCTGAACCATCCTGTTTGTTCTTCGCCGCTTGAGCAGTTGGTGCCACCGGGGTTTGATCCATCCTTGGATTTCGCGATCGTCTTGGGTGGTGATGGGACGGTGCTGTCGGCCTTTCGGCAGTTGGCCCCGATCGGGGTGCCCCTGTTGACGGTCAACACCGGGCACATGGGATTTTTGACGGAAATTTACCTGAGCCAACTTCCATCCGCGATCGAGCAGCTCTTGGCGGGTAATTTTTCCGTGGAAAGCCGCTCCATGTTGGAGGTGCGGGTTTTTCGGGATGATGACCCCCTTTGGGAGGTGTTGTGCCTGAATGAGATGGTGCTGCACCGGGAACCCATGACCAGCATGTGCCATTTTGAGGTAGCGATCGGGCATCACTCCCCTGTGGATATTGCGGCGGATGGCATTATTTTGTCCACGCCCACCGGCTCCACGGCCTATGCCCTATCGTCGGGAGGGCCGGTGATTGCACCGGAAGTGCCGGTGTTGCAACTTGCGCCCATTTGCCCCCACTCCTTGGCCTCTCGGGCGTTGGTGTTTTCCGAAACGGAGCCGGTCACAATTTTTTCGGCAACCCAAAACCCGATCGTGATGGTGGTGGATGGGAATGCGGGATGTTATGTACAGCCGGACGATCGGGTGCGGGTGAATCGATCGGCCTATTCAGCTCAGTTCATTCGGTTGCAACCGCCGGAGTTTTTCCGAATTTTGCGTGAAAAGTTGGGCTGGGGGCTGCCCCACATTGCCAAGCCCACCTCGGTGGAGTTGCCCTAGGCGGCGCTTGAGGATGGATCCATCACCGATCGAAACACCGGGTCAATTTTCACTAGTAGCATGGCTGCCTTAATTCACTGGGTTAAATGACCTGGCTGTTACCGTCACCGGATCGTTAAGCAGCAAGGGGCTTAAGCCCCTTGTTACCACGACTGGCTCCGCAACTTTGACCCAATATTTTAAGGATGTCGCGCTACTAGGCTCAATCTCCACCTAATCAAAACCCAACCGCTCTCTAGCTTTTGGGTTGCTGTAGCAATTCCGTGACCAACGTGGCGAGTTTTTCGGCGGCTCCCGGCTCGCCCCGCACGGCCCGCAACCGATCGCCCATAGCCTGGAGCTGAGTGGGGTTGGCCAATAGGGCGATCGCTTGGTCAGCCACAACCGTTGGCGTGAGTGGCCCCACCAGTTCCGGCACGATCGCTTCCCCGGCCCACAGGTTTGGCCAAGCCAACATCCCCAGCCGACGCAAGGCAAAGCCATTAATCAACTTGGCAAAGAGGCCGCCCAAACCCGGCAGATTTGCCAACAGCCCCGGAATGCCATTCCAGGCCCGCATGGCATCTAACTGCTGGGTGGGCAACAACACCAACATGGGGCGCGCCAATGCGCCTAGTTCGGCCGTATTTGCGCCGACGGTGGTGAGGCATAGGTCACAGGTGCTGAGTAAGTCCCAGGCGGGCGATCGCTCCCAAAGCCAAATTTTTGTGCCCGCCGGGGTTTCCAGGTAAGGCAAGTTCTGGAGCGATCGGGGATCGGCCGGAGCGATCGATGCGGGTATTACCAAGCGGGCTGTTGTGCCCGAAACCCAATCAATTACAGGATTATGGGCGCGATCGGCATAGCGGGCCAAGGTGGACAGGTCGATCGTGGGAGCCACAGGAATCACAAATTCCGCTTGGGGCCGATCGGCTCGAATTCGATCGGCCGTACCCAGCAATAACGGCACGCCTTGGGCGAGTTTGGCGCTTTTGGAGCCGGGCAGCAGGGCCAGCCGTTCCCGATCGCCCTGTGGCGAATGGGTTAAACGGCCAGCCTCCAGCATCAGATCGCCCACCACGGCGACTTTGGAGGTGGCCCAGGGGGGAACTTGGGTGGCCAACCGGGGCAACCGCACCCCCACGCGATCGACCCAACGGAGCCAGCGTAAATCCCATTCCGCATAGATCACGCTGCCATAGCCCAAACGGCGGGCGATCGCCACGGCAAAGAACTGATCGCCGCCCAAAAACAACACCACACCTCGATCGCGCCAATCCCACCCTTCCGCCGTCCGTCCCCAAAGTAAAAAGGGCCAAAAGGCCGCAGCCCCTTGCACCCGATCGACTTCTGGAAATGATTGCACCACGGCCGCTTCCTGACCCGTTGCATTGGGACAGGGGGCCAAAACCACGGAAATTCGCAGGCGCGATCGATCCGCTCCCCACTGCTGCCGCAAGGCTTGCACCACCGGTCGCACCCAAGTGGTGACCTCTCCGGGGCCGTTGGACAAAATTAAGAGATCCAGCGGCTCGGCAGCAGTTGACATCATCTCAGGGGCGATCGGGCGGGAAGTCGGCATGATTGGTGCGATTGGGGCAGCCCCATGGGGCGCAAATCCAGCAGGGTGATGAACAGGATGGGCCAATGGGCTGGTGAATGGGTTGCATCAGCTAGCCGATTGTCTCAGACGGTCGATCTTCCTTGCGACCCAACTTCCCCGATCGCCGGGATGGAGCTTAAAGGCAATTCAGCACATTCAGTTGATCTGTCGGTCGGTTGAGCGATCGCACAGGAATCCATCCCTGAACCGGCTGATTAATTTGCATCCACACCGCGCCCCCGGCCGTGGTGGACTCCCGATTTAACAACTGCACTTCACTCCCGGCCGCCACACCGCCGCGCCGGGGACTGGTTAGGTCGGGGTTGGCATGAACCGACAGGCCTTCGCCATAGACCACTCGACGGCACAATTCCGGCTTGATCGGATTTTGGGGATTTTGGGCCGTGGTGCAAGGACGCAGGAACGCGGCCGCAGCCCAACCTTCCACCGTGCGCGAGCCATTGCCCGTGATGACTGTGGCCCGCACAGGAACCCAGCCATTGCGGGCGCTGCCTGTGACTTCCAGGGTGCGACCCTTGGCGATCGTACCCAAGATGGGCGCGTCGTCATCGGCCCGGCTGCGAATATTCAAGGGGCGATCGCTCGTGGCCACCATTCGGCAAGTGCGGGGCGGCGTGACCACTGCGCAGGGCCGCAGAAAACTGCTGGCCACCCAACCTTCGACGGTGCGCGAACCGTTGGCGGTGGGTACGGTGGCGCGAACCTGTACCCAACCATTTTGAGGGCCGCCAATCACGTCCAGGGTGCGACCCTTGGCGATCGTGCCCACAATGGAGGCGTTACTGTCAGCACGGCTGCGAATATTCAAGGGTGAGCCGTTGGTGGTGACCACACGGCAGTTGGCTTCAGCGGCCGCGGCCGGTTGGGCCGTTGCCCCCATTGCCAACCCACCGGCCACCAGGGCCACCGTCAACAGCATTGCTTGGCCATAACGCCGAGCCAGGTGGGCCGAGCGAGTCCGAAGACCAAAAAGGGACTGATCCATAGGGAAAATCTGCAACACAGCAAGCATGGTGATTCATCCTGAAGATGCATCCCCGCGCTGTTGATAGAGCGAAGGGGCAGGTTTGCAGGAGTTGCTCCCATTCTGGTCGAGCGATCGAGCGATCGCCCAGGATTTGGATCGATCGCTCAATTGACCATTTTGGGGAGCATCGATCGCCCCTCGATCGAGCAAGATTTTGCCCCCATGCGGTGATGCTGCTGAGCAACCCGCAGGCTACAAGTCCCGATGGGTAAAGGGTTTAGCCTCGGCTCCGGCATAGGTGGCCGCCACATGCCCCTGGCCCGTTAGTCGGTACTTATAGGTCACTAGACCTTCTAGCCCAACGGGGCCACGCGGTGGGAGGCGATTGGTGCTAATCCCCACCTCAGCCCCGAATCCGTAGCGGAAGCCATCGGCAAAGCGCGTGGAGCAGTTGCGATAGACTCCGGCCGCGTCCACTTCGGCCAGGAAGCGATCGGCGGCGGCATCGTCTTCCGTCACAATGGCTTCCGTATGGCCCGATCCATAGGTGGTGATGTGGTCGATCGCCTCGTCCAAGTCCGCCACCAGTTTGATCGACAAAATCAAATCGCTATATTCCGTCGCCCAATCCGTTTCCGTCGCCGGGGTGATCTCGCAAATGCCTTGCAACAGCTCACAGGTGGGCGCATCCCCGCGCAATTCCACCCCCTTGGCCACCAGGGCCCGGGCCAGCTCCGGCAACCCCTGCGGGGCGATCGCCCGGTGAACCAACAGGGTCTCGATCGCATTGCAAGCGGAAGGATATTGGGTTTTGGCATCCACCGCGATCGGCACTGCTTTGGTTAAGTCCGCGGCCTCATCCACGTAGAGATGGCAAATGCCGTCCGCATGGCCCAGCACCGGAATTCGCGTGTTGTTTTGCACAAACTGCACAAAGGCGTTGGATCCTCGGGGAATAATCAAATCCACGTAGCGATCGAGTCGCAACAGTTCTAGGGTTTCCTCCCGCGTGGTTAACAGCCGCACGGCCGCCGGATCCACCGCCGAATTAGCCAAGCCCCCGTGAATCGCCTCAATCAGCGCTTGGCAGGAGCGCACCGCCTCTTTGCCCCCTTTCAGGATCACCCCATTCCCTGAGGCGATCGCCAGGGCCGCAATTTGCACCACCGCATCGGGGCGAGCTTCAAAAATCACCCCCAACACCCCCAGCGGACAGGTCACCCGCTCCAAAACCAGCCCTTGATCCAGTTCCCGGTGAATTTGTCGATCGCCCAAGGGATCCGGCAACTGGGCCAAGTCGCGCACCCCAGCGATCGCCCCCGCCAGCTTCACCCCGTCCAGCTTCAGCCGGCCATAAAGTGCCGAAGAAATTCCCTCCGCTTGGGCCGCCGCGCAATCTGCTTCATTGGCCGCCACAATCGCTGCCGCCCGATCGCTCAAAGATTGGGCCACCGCTTCCAAGGCCGCCCGCCGATCGGCCGTCGGCAGCAGCGCCAAAGCTCGGGCCGCCTGGCGGGTTTGGCGCGCAAGATCAACCAACGTGGGTGCAGATGAAGCAACAGTCATGATTGCAAGAGCACAGGGAGCAAAAGGGGTAGAAGACAGTATAGGCAAGGACGGCCCATCCCATGGGTCATGACTCCGTTTGGGATCGGGCGAGGTTGGTTGGTGGGGTTTGAAGGTTGATGGGGTGACAATACATCCCGATCGGGAGGGTTTATGAAGAGGGTTTATAAAATTTTGTAACAACACCCAAACCGGGTCTCAGGGGGGCAAAAGGTATCTAGGCGGGCGATCGCAACGATTTTTGATCCTTAATGTCTAATCGTTACTCAGACCCACAGAACCGAGAAAGGCTTGTGAAATAAAGGCTTTCGCCATTGTCAACCGCGATTTAACGGACTGCCATCGGGTCACGCGCTGCCCTGGAACTGCCTCAAACCCGCGAAGTTGCTACAAAACTTTCACTTCACATCGAAAATTGTCGGGCTAGAATCGCTGGAAATACCGAACTTGAGGCGTTTCCATGAACAAGGGCGAACTGATTGACCAAATTGCAGCAAAGGTCAATACCACCAAAAAGGAAGCAGATGCCATCTTGACCGCTGCCATTGAAGTGATCATGGATGCCGTGGCAGAGGGCGAAAAGGTGACCCTGGTGGGGTTTGGTACGTTTGAGCGCCGAGAGCGCCAGGCCCGCGAGGGTCGTAACCCGAAGACCGGCACGAAACTGAAAATCCCCGCCACCAAGGTTCCGGCCTTTTCAGCGGGCAAACAGTTCAAGGAGTCGGTTGCTCCTTAATTTTCGGCGCAAACTCTAGGCGCAAATTCCAACTCTCAGGCTCAACCCCCTAACCATTGTTCGATTGTTAAATTGTTCAATTTTTGTTGGCAAAGGAAAGCCCCGAGCTGGTTTCGCCAGGCCCAGGGCTGTTTTTTTACCTAGGGGGTGAGTTCCGATGAACTGGGGGCATTGGGCCGGGACACACCCGGTCGCCACCAAGGCAGCAGGGGCCGCAATGTGCCGTCGGGTTCGGTAGGCTGATCCAGCATGGGGTTGGCTTCGGTGTCCCACCCATCACAGGGCCGCATCTGAGCGAGGGTCAACACCACTCGATCGACCGCTGAAACCAAGGTGTCGCCATCTTGACCCGGTTGATTGACCAACACGCTAAACACCAAGGTGTTGTAAAGCGGGTGTTCCATGTAGCCCGATAGGGCCCGGACTCCTCGGAGCGTGCCGGTTTTGGCAGAAACACGACCTTGAACCGGTGTGTTGCGGAAACGACGGCGCAGCGTGCCGGTTTGACCCGCGATCGGGAGGGAACTGCGGAAAATGTCGCTTCCCTTAGCTTCGGTCATGGATTCCAATAAATGGACAAAGGCACGGGGCTGCACAGCATTGCTGCGAGAGAGGCCAGACCCGTCACTCATGCGATATTCACCACGATTAACGCCCAAGGGAGCCAAGGCCCGTTGCACGGCCCCGGAGCCACCAATCGATCGAAACAGAGAATCGGCGTAGCCATTGTTGCTGTTGACGTTGATGGTGCGCACCAACGTGCCCAAGTTGGAGTTCTTGAGCGGGGTTTGACCGTCATAGAGTTGCAGGGCCGCCGCCGTCACAAACAATTTCATGTTGGAGGCGGGAATCAGGGCTTGGATGCTGTTGCGATCGAACAGGACGTTATTCCCGGCCAGGGTTTCTACCCGAATTCCCCAGCGGGCTGATCGAAAAGCAGGCGCATCAATAATGCGGCTTAAGGCTCCGGCCAGTTGGTTGCTGCAAACCCGAGGCGTTTGGGCCAGCAGGGACTTGCCTTCCACGGTTTCGATCGGTTCCTGCTTGGCGGTTTCCGGTTCGATCGAGTTCGGTTCGATCGAGTCCGGTTCGATCAACTCGGTCTCGATCCCCGGTTTACGGGTGACGGTGGTTCCGGGAACCAACTCCGTTGCAGAAGCCGGATTCAGCGTTTTAGACAGCGGTTTTGGCGCGCGCGCGGGATCCGTTGAGGGGTTAGGCGCGGGGGCTGGTGGCGGCGCGATCGCCTCGGTTTGTGAAACGCTAGCCGGTTCAGCGGTTGTGGTTGCTTGGGAGTTGGCCAGGGCTGGTTCAGTCAGCAAACCACCACCCAACGCCAAACCCAAACCAGCCAAACCAGCGATCCATCGGGGTTGCTCAGACATCTGTTGGATTTCCCTTAAAGGCACGACCGTTCTGCACATCCCTGACAGTCAATCCAATCCTCAGGATTGGGACGGGACACCTGAACCAGTTCCACAAGGATCCAACCGGTGATGGGCGGCCGTGTTCAACGGCTGCACCCTTGGGCGGTGGGAGAGGAACGGCGCGATCGAGCCGGGTCAGTGACCCCAGAAATTGATCGCACTCAGGACAAGCCCATTGACTCGGATGGCAACTCCGAGGACTTAGCGACTAGGGCGATCGCAAAAACGGGTGTGAGTCGCGGCGATCGTCCAACGGCCTTGGCCGCATGGCGCTAACCCTCAGCAAATCTGAGGTCATCAGGCTCGTGATGGCCCATCGGCACAAATTGCCCTCAAGAATATCAGACCTCGGCCAGTGGCCTAGCTGGATCAACTGGCTGGCGATCCCCGCCTAAGCCGGCTCTTCACCATCCGAAAACTCCCATCATCACTAGCTTTTTCCCGATTCTGGTTTGGGGATCGCCGCTTCGGCTGTTCGTCAGCAAATCCTGAACTATTGGAAAAATTTGGGCGATCAATTTGGTCGTAGGGATGGGGTCTCCCCACCCAGCCCCCGTGATCGATGCAACCTAATGCAATTGGCGCGCAATGGTAGGATGGCTTCTGGTTTATTGCAAGCTATTCTCAGGTTTTTGGCATGACCGTCGCCGATCGCCGCTGGCCGCCGCTGAACTTTAATCGCTTCCGTTTGCGCCCCTTCAGCTTCACGGAAGGGTTGTGGATCTGTGCAACGGTGTTGGCGGCGGTGGCGGTGGGCGTGCCGCTCCTGGCCTCAATTGCAGCCGCCCTGAGCGCCAGCGGCCAAACCTGGAACCACCTCACCCGCACTGTGTTGGGGGAATATGTGTCGGCTTCGGTGGGGCTGGCGGTGGGGACGGCGGGCCTGGCGATCGGTCTGGGGGTGGCGACGGCTTGGCTGGTGGTGGCCACTCAGTTTCCCGGGCGGCGATGGTTTGAATGGCTGTTGCTGTTGCCCTTGGCCTTCCCGGCCTATCTGTTGGCCTATGTCTACACGGATTTGCTGGACTTTTATGGGCCCATTCAGTCTTGGGTGCGATCGCTCACGGGCTGGAAATTTGGTGAATATTGGTTTCCCCCCATTCGATCGCTGCCCGGGGCCATTTTGATGATGGGCCTAGTGCTCTATCCCTACGTTTATATGCTGGCACGGGTGGCCTTTCTGGAGGGAGCAGCCAGCCTGCTGGAGGCGGGCCGCACCTTGGGACTGAATCCCTGGCAGGGGTTTTGGCGGGTGGCTTTGCCCATGGCCCGGCCCGCGATCGCCGGAGGGGCCGCTTTGGTGATGATGGAAGCCCTGGGCGATTACGGCACAGTGGAATTTTTTAGCGTCAACACCTTTGCGGTGGGTATTTATCGAACCTGGTTTGCCATGGGTGATCGCCCGGCGGCCTGTCAACTGTCGGCCCTGCTGTTGGGGGCGGTGTTGTTGTTGGTCTGGGTGGAGCAACGATCGCGCGGTGGGGCTGGCTATCGATCGGGCGGGGCCTATGCGGTGCAAGCACCCTACTCCCTCCGTGGGTTGCGGGCGATCGGGGCCTGGGTGGTTTGTGGGTTGCCGCTGCTTTTGGGGTTTGGGTTGCCGGCCCTGCTGCTGGCCAGCATGGCAATTCGCAATCCTAATAGTCTTCTTGATCCCAGCTTCTTGCTCTACGTGCGCAACACCGCCGTAGTCGCTAGCTTGGCGGCGGTCACGGCGGCGATCATTGCCGGAGCTGCCGTGTATGGGGTGCGAGTGGTTTCGGGGCCCCTGATGCGGTTCCTGTTGAAACTCATGGCGCTGGGCTATGCGATTCCCGGATCCGTGGCCGCCGTGGGCGTTTTGATTTCGGTGGGTTGGGTTGATCAACAGTTGGCGACGCAACCCTTGGCGATCGCCTCGGAAGCGGGAGCCGCATCTTCGGGTTTGTTGCTGAGCGGCACGATCGGGGCCTTGATTTTTGCCTATTGGGTCAGGTTTTTAGCCCTGGCCCTGAACCCAATTGAAGCGAGCCTCGATCGGATTGTACCCAACCTGGATGGGGCGGCCAGAATTGCTGGATTGTCGCCGGGGGCCGTGTTGTGGCGCGTCCATGTGCCCATGCTGCGTGGGGGGCTGTTGACGGCCTTGCTGTTGGTGTTTGTGGATACGGTGAAGGAGTTACCGGCCACGCTGATTGTGCGCCCGTTTAATTTCGACACCCTGGCCGTGCGGGCCTATCAGTTGGCCTCCGATGAACGGATTGTGGATGCGGCGGGGCCCGCTTTGGCGATTGTGGCGGTGGGAATTGTGCCGGTGGCGCTGTTGAGTTGGCAAATTTCCCGATCACGCCCCCGTCGCCTACCCAACGAGTTTAGGTAGACTCATTCCACTCGGGCTGTTCGATCGGGATTTCGATCAAGAACTCCGTGCCGCCCCCCTCTGCGGGCCGACAATCAAGGGTTCCGCGATGTTTTTCCACCACAATTTGATAGGAAATGGACAGGCCCAGCCCCGTGCCTTGGCCCACGGGCTTGGTGGTGAAGAACGGATCGAATAGCTTAGAGCGCACTTCATCGCTCATGCCGTTGCCATTGTCGGCAATCAGAATCCGCACCCACTCTCCGGACATCAATTCCGTGGTGATCGTCAGCCTGGGCATCACGATCGAGGTTGCAATGGGGCGATCCTCAAGGTTGTCAGTGATCCAAACCTTGCTGTTGTTGCCGCTGCCGGCCACGAGAGAGGCTTCTTCCACCTGGGCCGATCGCAAGGCTTGGGCCCGCAAATTGCGCGATCGCCCGTAACGGTCTTCCAAGGCATCGATCGCATTGCTAATCACATTCATGAACACCTGGTTCAATTGCCCCGCGTAGCAAACCACCAGGGGCAAATCACCATAGTGTTTTTCCACTTCAATTCCAGGGAAATTGCTATTGGCTTTGAAGCGATGTTGCAAAATCAGCAGCGTATTTTCGATGCCCTCGTGGATGTTCACCGGCTTCATTTCCGCCTGATCCAATCGCGAGAAATTCCGCAAGGAGGCGACAATCTGCCGGATCCGTTCCGCTCCTAACTGCATTGATTGCAGGGTTTTGGGCAAATCATCACAGAGGAAATCCACGTCAATATCCCGCGAGAAATTGGCCACCGCTTCCGTCGGCACAGGATAGCTATCCCGGTAGTGCTGAATGAGCGAGAGCAACTCTTGCGTGTAACGGCGGGCATAGGTCAGGTTGCCATGGATGAAGGTGGTGGGGTTATTGATTTCATGGGCAATCCCGGCCACCATTTGCCCCAGGCTGGACATTTTTTCGTTCTGAATGAGCTGAGTTTGGGCGGTTTTCAGCTCTTGGAGGGCAGTGCTGAGGCGTTTGGCTTGATCTTGGGCCTGCACAGCGGTGACCTGGGCCTTGGCATAGAGTTCCGCTTGGTCGATCGCGGTGGATAGTTGGTCGGTCACAGCCCGTAACAGCTCCACTTCCCGCTCACTCCAGGTGCGCACCTGGGCACTTTGGCCGCATTCAATCACCCCGATCGCCCCGGAACGGGTTTGCACCGGCAAGGCCAGCAGGGAACGATAGCCCCGATCCTCCATCATTTGCCGTAGGGTGGGATTATCTAACCGCGACACGTCATCGGCCCGCACACATTTGCTCCACATCAACTGCTGAAGGAAGTAGCTGGCGTGGATATGGTGATAGGGGCCGAGGGCGCTGGGCACGGCTGGGGTACGGGACTCGTTCACCACATCCCAAGCCGGAATGCCGCCGCCTGCATCGGTGATATACCAAGCGAAAAGACAGCGATCGGTATCCAACAGGTTACGGATGCCTTGGACGGCCGATTCCAGCACCGTATCCAAATCCAGGGAGTTGCGAATTTGGGCCGCCAACTGAAACAACAGGGCCTCGCGGCGGGTGGTCAGTTCCTGGCGGGCTTGGGCGCGGTCAATCCCCACGGCGATCGCGCTGGCCAACCAACCTAGGGCATCCTGCACCGCTTCCGCGAAGGGTTCCACACGATAGAGCGCCAACGCACCCACCAGCCGATCCTCCACCACCAGCGGGAAGCCCGCAAAATGTACTTCTGTGCGGGATCTGCCTTGATGGGGAATCAGGGCGCATTCACTGCGGAATAGGGGATTGCGCGATCGAGCCACGGCCGCCACCGTGGACAGCTCCGGAGTACTCAGGCTGATTTTGTCTCGCAGGGCATCATCGAGCAGGGGGATATCCAGGTGCAGCGCATTGTTGGTGTTGCGGTTGACCTGGGCTTGCAGGGTCAAGTAGGTGGGATCTAAGTCCACCGTCCAAACGCGGGCCAGGTTGCAATCCAGTTGCCCGGCCATCATTTCGGCGCAGGTTTGCAAAATTTCCGAGAGTTCGCCCCGTTGACAAAGGGCCACGCCCACTTCCGCTTCCAAAATCGAAAGGCGCGATCGCTCCATTAGGGTTTCCTGGGCCCGTTTGCGATCGGTGATGTCCTCAACCGTCCCTTCATAACAAACCAGCCGCCCAGCATCATCGAGCAGGGCGGAAGCATTTTCCGAAATCCAAATATGTTGCCCATCCGCTCGGTACACTTCTGATTCAAACCCGGAAACGCTGCCGCTGGCCTCCAGCATGTTCAGCAGTTCCCGTGCCCGATCGATCTGGACGTAGGGCGGCCCACCCATGCGATCGAACGCTTCGATCAGCGCGGTTGGTGACTCATAGCCATAGAGGCGAGCCATGGCCGGGTTTGCGCTCAAGTAGCGTCCATCGGGCAGGGCTTGGTAAATGCCCTCGATCGCGTTTTCAAAAATGCTGCGGAACCGTTCTTCGGCTTCGCGCACGGCCCGTTCTGCTTCCTTGCGTTCGGTGATGTCGATCCCCAGCACAAAGGCCGCTTGGTCATTGTTGTATTTTTGGGCCACCACCAAATAGCTTTCGATGCGATCGCCCACCGGTCGCGACACTTCGCGCGTGGCCTCTTGGATCGGAGAAGCAAAAAATTCCGCCACAAATTCCCGAAATTCTTGGCCATAGCCCAAAAAGCCGATGTCTTGGCCAATAAATTCTTCCGGGGCACGGCCAAAGCTTTCGGCCAAGTGGTGGTTCACTTCCAGGTAACGCAAGTCGCGGCCCACCCGCGACACCGTGCCGGGCACAGCGGCCAAAATCGCTTCCAGTCGATCCTTCAGGGTGCGCAGGCTGGCTTCCGATCGGCGGCGCTCCGTGATGTCTTCAACTGTGCCTTCGTAATAGAGCAATTCACCGTCTTCGTCGTAAACCGCCCGGGCCGATTCGGAAATCCAAATCCGGCGGCCATCGGCCCGGTAAACTTCCGACTCAAAATTGGCAAGGGATCCCTTTTGGCGAATTTGTTCAACAAATTCCTTGCGGCGATTGGGGTTGACGTAGAGATTTTGGGTGGCATTCAGGGCCAGCAGCAGCACATCGGGCCCGCTGTAGCCATAGATGCGGGCCAAGGCTGGGTTTGCGCTCAAGTAGCGACCATCGGGGGTGGTTTGGAAAATGCCCTCGATCGCGTTTTCAAAGATGCTGCGGTATTGGGCTTCGGCGGCGCAAACGGCCGACTGGGACACTTGTAGGCGATCGAGCGTGGCGTTCAAAATAGCCGCCAACTCCGACAACTCATCGGTTCCGGGCATCACCTCCACCCGCTGAGTCGGGTTGCCGCTGGTGCCGATCGCGCTGACCTGTTCACTCAGCCGCATCAACCGCGCCAACACCAAGCGCTCCAGCAGCAGCAGGGTAATGGCCCCAAAAATTAAGCCCCCCAACACCAACAGCACCAGCGTGTAGCGGAGGCTAATTAGCCCTCGGTTATAGATGGCGCGATCGAGTTCAACCCGCACTAACCAAGCTGGCTGTCCATACAAATCGTCCAACAGGGCATAGCTGGCCAGGCGATTATCGGAAAGGGTTTCGATCGCCACCGTTTCCGTACCCAACAGCAGGGCCTTCACCGCTCGGTGGCGCAAAACCTCCGGCCCCTCAGCTCTCGAGTTCGATCGGGAATCATCGATGGCCGGGGGCATTGTCGCGGCGGAAATTCTGGCAACTTTGGGCGACTGAGGTGATTGGGGTTGGGTAGATTCGGGTTGAACGGATTCTGGGGGCGTAGCAATCAGCCCGGCTGATTGCGGTTGAGTTTGTTCAGTGGGCTGAGCCAGCGCTGATGATTTCGATCGCTCAGGCTCTGATCGTTCAGGTTTCGATCTCTCAGGTATTGACGTAGCCGGTTTTGGTGCGGATTGCTGCGGTGTTGATTGTTGTGCTGTGGACTGTTGCGGTGCTGGCGTGATGTCAGGAGCCGATCGCGCAACGAGGGGCAACTTGGCAAGGGCTGAAGGTAGCAAAGACCGGCGGCCAGAACTGGCCGGGAGCTTGGCCCAAGCACTCGATGGTTGCACAATCCCATGCAAACTTTGCAGGCTCAGGTTGAGTTGCGTTAAGCGGCTGACCCGTTCAATTTCCGGCCCAGCCAAAAACCGCCCCAGCAACAAGGTTCCGCGAATCGGCCCCTCTGCCTCGCTGGTGACGATCGGGCGAGCCGCCACCATCATCGGCCCCTCGGGCAATTGCAGCAGGCCATGAACGGCGCTGGTGGTTGATGAGTGGGTGAGCAGTGGGCTGCCCGGTTGCAAGTGTTCCCAAAGGCTGCGGGGAATCGGCACGCGCTGCCGACTTTCCAGGTTGTAGCCCTGTTGCAGGAGGGGCTTCCCCGATCGATCCAGCAAAATTAGAGCATTCAGCCGCAAGTAGTCGAAGGTGCGATCGACAAAGTTCGATCGCTCATAGGCAGGATCATGGGTTTCCACAAAACTGTAGGTGGTGTCCCATTCGGAATAGTCCCGCGCCGTCGCATCCAGATCCGTGGCGTTGTCCATCACGACGCTGATGGCCCGCTGCACATCGCGCTCCACCTCACGCCGCTCAAGCTGGCTATAGCCATCCAGCAGGAGATTGGAGGATGTTGTGAACATCACCAAGTTTAAGCAGAGCAGCGCTAGTCCAACAATGACCAGCGTTTTGAGCCGTAATTTCAAATTTGCTACCTCCTACTCAAACCCCTGGATGCGTCCCTGAATGACCGGCCCGAATTTGGGTTTGGGTCTTGGCCGCGATCGGGCGATGTGTCTCTGTGCCTTGATGGGAACCGCCACAGATTGTTCGTTGCAGACTGTCTATTGCAGATTGTCTGTTGCAGATTGTCCGCTGGAAACCATCCGTTGCTGACTGTCGATCGCACACTATCTATCGCAGGCTACCCATTGAAAACCGTCTATTGCAGACTATCTATCGCAGGCTACCCATCGCAGGCTACCCATCGCAGACCAGCCATCACAGACAAATCATTGACGAGCTGCCTCGCGCTGGCCGACTCGGCTGGGCAGTGTCTGAATGATGGTGACCCATGGGGGCTGCCGTTTCTTGTTTCAGCGATCGCAGCCCAAAGTCGGGACTGAAATCGAGTAGCGCCCTATTCCCTATTCTGGATCGAATTGATCAAATCTTAAGGAGATTGGATCCCAACCGGGGCCACCCTGAGTCTAAATAACCGCCTAATCGCACCCTAACAAATCCCTGACGAAGCGTTTTGGTTAAATGAGGCTCGTCTGCGATTTTGATGCACCGATGGGATGGGCCTTGGGGGGTAGCACCCCAGAGCTGTCGAGCTGCCAACTCCAATGGTTAGCCTAATCCAATCGTCGAACAGCCGTTGGTCATTCTAGCGATTTGTGGATGGGCACGTTGTCATGAAACAAACAGGTTGAGGAGTTCAAGTCGGAAATTCCAGGGTGGGAATTGGGAATGTGGGGCGATCGCTGTTGTGGAGCTTGCAGCCTCCCTCTAGACCTCAAGCTTTTGCTAGGTTTCAAGGACTGCGCTAATTGCCTGGGCGATGGTTTCATTGCCATCCAAGGTAAACCGTTGGCCGGGCTGGGAAGGCGTGGGCGCTGCTTGTAAAAAAGACCAATCTCCCTCAAAAAATTCGGTCGGTTGCAAAATTTGGTGGGAAGTTTGGGCTTGAATTTGGTCTAACAAGATGGGGGCTTCGGCAAATCCATCGCGAGTGATGGTGGCCACGGTTGGGCCTGTGCGGCAGGCTTCGGCAAAGGTTCCGTAGCCGGGTTTGGAAACGATGCGCCCACAAAGGGGCATGAAGTCCACGGGCCGAAAGGGGCGATCGCTCGCGTGGTGTTCGATCGGGTCGAGCACTTGGTATAGGTTGGGCAAGTCCGGGGCCGATCGGTCAAAGGTGATGAAGAGCCAGTCGGGAAATTGCCGCAGCCGCTCGTAGGGAATTTGTTGCAAGCCCAGGCCGCCAAAGGTGAGCAAAACGGTGCGATCGCGCGGGATATCTGGTAAACCCAACTTATCGCGCAATTCCGCCGCACCATAGCGGGGTGCGCCGCCCGTTAAACCCACATCGGTTTGTTGGGGAAAGCTGGCCATGGGTTCGTGAAAAGGCAACCGAAAGAGGCGATCGCACCGATGGAAACGATCAGCAATCCAGTCCGCCTCTTGCTCAAATTCGCCACCCCAATCTCGGTAAATAAAATCCCAGCCGAAGTTACCGACCGCCCAGCAGGGCAGACCCGCCGCTTGGGCAATGTCGATCGCTAGGGGGGGCAAGTCGGCCAACACCAGAGCCACACGCCCATTTTTGACAGACATTTGCCGAATGAAGTCCACCTCTGCCGCCACAATGGCCGCCGCCCGCGATCGCAGAGCCTGGAGTTGCTCCAGAGTCGTTTGCCGGTCAATTTGCAAACTATCTTGCTGCACCACGCCCACATCCAGCGCCCTGGGCCGGTAAAGAAATTCACCGCTGATGTAGGAACCGAGGAGCCAACGGGGGGCGGTGGTGACCAAAATCGGCAACAGGTCAGGCCGCAGCCGTTGCAGGGTATCAACTAGGGCAGCCGCTCGGGTGGCATGGCCAAATCCATGGGCAGTAATGGCAACGTAAAGGATGGGACGGGTCATGCGGCTGGGGGGTGGGCCATGAAATCCGGTCTAGAGGTCTCGAAACAGGGTTTGCACTTTTTCCCAGGCATCGGCGGCGGCCGCTGGATGGTAGCTCGATCGGCGATCGCAGAAGAATCCATGGTCTGCGTCGCGGTAACGGAAGATGCGGAAGTTGCGCCCGTGGGTCACGAGGGCCGCCTCTAGGCGATCGAGCTGGTCAATGGGAATCAGCGGATCGGCCAAGCCTGCGAAAAACCAGAGCTTACCGTGAATTTGGGAAGTGCGGGTGACGGTTGGCTCGCCGCCCCCGGGACAGAAGGTGGTGATCCCTGCGCCATAGAACGCAGCGGTGACGGCGACTTGGGGCAGGGTGGCCGCCAAATAGGCCACATGGCCCCCAAAACAAAAGCCGATGCAGCCCACGGCTCCGGCTTTGGCGTTGGGTTGTTTTTGGGCAAAGGCGATCGCAGCTTGGATATCCGGCAGCAGTTGATCCGCCTTGGTTAAGTCCTTGTGTTGTCGGCCGAGGGCTAGCTCCTCGGTGCTGTAGCCCACGGCAAAGCCCGGAGCGGTGCGCTGAAACAGGGCGGGGGCGATCGCCACATAACCACATCCTGCCAGGCGATCGCAGAGATCTCGAATGTGATCATTCACCCCAAACACTTCTTGAAGAACCACGATCACCGGATAGGAACCGGCGGCCCGAGGGCGTGCTAGGTAGCCCTGGAGGTCAATCCCTAAGCCAGGCTCCTGGGGGGGAATGATGGTGACTTCGCGGCAAATTTCAAGAACCATAGGCGCAACCTGGCAACGGAGTCATTACATCGCCGCGATCGTCTGCAATTGTGACTGCGATCGGGACTGCGATCATCGATGCGATGAACTTCCGCGAACTTTCATGAACTTCCGTTTCAGTCTACCGGGTTCGGCGAATTTCGCCGTAAGCGGCGATTAATTGCTGGGCAATGGCTGACCAACTGTAGCGATCGCCCGCACAGCGTCGGGCGTTTTGGCCGCGCTGTTGTCGTTCGGTGGGTTGGGTTAATGCCTCGCGCACGGCCCCGGCAAAGGAAGATACGTCGCAAGTGCAAACCCAGCCCGATCGGGTGTCGGCCACATCGGGCCAGATATGCACCTGATCGGAAATCACCACCGGCACTCCGGCGGCCATCGCTTCAGCCACCGCAATTCCGAAGTTTTCATAGTATGACGGCAACACAAATAAATCGGCTTGGGCCAGGAGCGATCGCTTCTGTTCCCCGGTCACGAAGCCCACAATTTCCGTGCGATCGCTCAGGTGCGATCGGTTCAAATAGTCTGAAATCGATTGTTCATAGTCTGGATCCTGTACATTGGCCCCCGCCAACACAAACCGAAAGGGCAGCCCCGACACGGCCAGCGTTTCCAGCGCCGGAATCACAATATCCAATCCCTTTTTGCGATCGAGCCGTGACATAAACAGCACCATCGGCCCCGCTTCCTTGGCCGGTTGCGCCATGGGTTGTTCACGGAGCGGCGGCAACGGAACTCCCAAGGGAATCACCCAATCGCGGGAAATGGCCCCAAACCGTTCAGAGATTTTGCACTCCTCCGCACTGGTGAAGTGAACAGCAGCGGCCTTGGCTAAATTGCGCCGCTCCAGCAGCCGCCCATACCACCATTTCAACTTTGCCTTTTTCCGCAAATCCAGCGGATCCAGCGTGCCCAGGGGCCGCAGCACGTAGGGCAACTTGCGCCACCGACAGACGATCGCTGCCATGGTGCTGATGGGCGAAAACAGGGCATGGATGTGGGCCACGTCGTATTCCGGTGCGTGTCGCCAGAGCCACCACAACAGCCCGATCGAGAACTTATAGCGTCGCCAGGGGGCACAGCGAAAGTAATAGATTTTGTAGTCCTTTTCCGGCACAGGCTGGGCGATCGGCACATCCAACGGAGCCTGCCCCGCATCCCCATTGCTATCGGTGGTTAGCAGCGTCACCTGCGCCCCCGCCGCGCCCAGGGCCTGGCTTAGCCCCAACACCATCTGGCTCGGTCCGCCATAGACCAAGGACACGGATGGCACAATTTGCAACAGGCGCAAGGGGCGTGATTCGGTCATGAGAGGCGGACTCCAGCAAGAGGCGATTAGAGCGGGGGGATGAATGCGATCGCCGGGGTCGCACGGCCTGGGTGCGTCGGGCCTGTGGATTAACGATCCCGAATGATCCCGATCGAAGGGGGCATCTGAATCATGATGATCTCAATCATTCATCCAGTTCTTTACCCCTGTTCAGCACCCGTTTTCAGCAAGATTGGCCAAAACCGGGTTTTCCAACCCTAGCCTACCGAAGTCCAACCGGGGGCGGGCAATGGCAATCGGCTGTCCAAACCCATGATTGTGTTGCGGTTCTTAATCAGCCGTTGATGCCGACGTTGATACTGGCATTGATATTGAGATACAGCCCTTATCTCGATTACTAAGCACAGTTGTCTGTAGGGTGGGCAGTGCCCACCGAACCGTTGATTCATGGCATTTGCGATATGACGTGCCAATTATTTTAGGTAAAGGCTGTATTGACATTGATATTGATGCCGAAAATACCCCACAGTCTATTCAATTGCCGCTTGGCGTTCGATGAGTTTGATGGCAATCAGACCTATTTCAACCCCATTCGTAGCCTAGATAACTGATCTAAACTATGTTTAATGACATCTTCGTCAAGATTCTCTAAAAGTCAGCGATTCAAACCAGTTTCCATGACTCAGTTTTCATGACTCAGTTGCTGATGCTAACGGCACAATTCGCCCACAGGATGGGTGTGCGCCAAGGGCAAGGCTGAAACCCCCTGAAGACTGCTGATCTTGGCTTCCTTGACCCGCTTCGATCGCCCCTGGGTCATCCTGGACAGTTGGTGAGCAGGAGTTTTTACTCACCAGTTTCTTAAAAAATGCTGCGTAATAAGACCGAATATGCTGACAAAGTTACCTTCGTTGATGTAACACTTTGAGTCAGCATGATGATACAGGCGAAATAACGAGCGATTCCCCCCATCATTTCGCTGCAATTCAGCAAAAATTACTAAGTAAAAATACACATTGCCCATTCTGAAAGGGGCATTTTGATTCTGATTCTGTTGATCATGCGGGCTAGCTGGCAAGTTATTTTGAGGCGTAAGCCATGTCTCTTGGGTTTTTGGTGCCGACTTTGATCTGTGTGGCTGCGGTTTATCTGGCTCCACGATGGCAGGATGAACCGTCGCTGATTCTGAACGGTGTGGCGATTTTGAGCTTTCTGGTGGCCTTGGTTTTGGCTCCCTGGGAAGTTCAGGTGTTGCTGTTGCTGTCGGTGTGGTGGGTGGCGCGGTACGGTCTGCGGTCTCCGGAGCCGGTGGAGGTGCTGGAGTCGGCGGCCTTGGGCGATCGGGCGGAGTTGGCGGATTCGTCGGTGGCGGCTGATGAGGCGGAATTAACGGCGGTTAATGCGTCGAATGCGGCGGCCCATGCAGCGAATGATTCGATTTTGGGGCATCCCCATTTGGCGGTAACCGATCGGGTATATCGCGGGGTAATTTGGCATCTGCCCGATCGTGGGGGGCTGAAAATGCCGAAAAAGCGGCAGGAAGTCACTTCCGAAACCACCGAAGCCCCAGAGGTTGAAGCAGCTAACCAAACGATCGAGCTGAAATATCGCGGGGCCACGTTCCGCCGTAAGGTCTGACCCAAGGTCTAACTGCTGCTGGACTCAAGCTGGCGGTTCCCCTCAAATTCCGCTGGGGTTTGCCATTTCGATTTTGGCCGAGCGGATGCCATTGCTAATATCAACGGCATGGCGATTATTTCTTCCAAGTCAATCGGCGGCGGCAATCCTGATCCCCAGCCTCCCCGCAAGCCCGCTAGGCGATCGAATTCCCCGCGATCGTCCGTTTCGCCGTCGCTGCTAGATCCGGTAGCCACGCCTGAGGAGGCTCACCAAGATGCGGCCAAGCCCGCTCACCAGTCTCCTCAGGGCGATCGACCCGATGAGCGTGTGCGCCCCCAACGGCTAGCGGACTATGTGGGGCAGCAGGATTTAAAAGACGTGCTGACCATTGCGATTCAAGCGGCCCAGGGTCGTCGGGAGCCGCTGGATCACCTGTTGCTCTATGGGCCGCCAGGCTTGGGCAAAACCACCATGGCTTTAATTCTGGCCGGCGAGATGGGTGTGTCTTGCAAAATTACGACCGCACCGGCTCTGGAGCGCCCTCGGGATATTGCCGGGCTGCTGGTGAATTTGCAGCCGGGAGATTTGTTGTTTGTGGATGAAATCCACCGGTTGCCTCGGGTCACTGAAGAAATTTTGTATCCAGCAATGGAAGATTTTCGGCTGGATGTGACGGTGGGCAAGGGCCAGAGCGCCCGCACCCGATCAATCCCGTTGCCTAAGTTCACCCTGGTGGGTGCAACAACCCAGGTGGGGGCCCTCAGTTCGCCCCTGCGCGATCGCTTTGGCCTGATTCAACGGCTGCGGTTCTATGAACCCGAGGAGCTGGCCTGGATTGTGTTGCGGACGGCGACAATTTTGCAGGTGGCGATCGAGCCAGACGGGGCCGCAGAAATCGCCCGACGATCGCGCGGGACACCCCGGATTGCCAACCGTCTGTTGCGGCGGGTGCGGGACTACGCGCAAGTGAAAGGAGCGGAAACCCAAGGCAAAACAACCATTGACGGGGCGATCGCGGCGGCGGCCTTGGAACTGTTCAACGTGGATCCTCGGGGGCTGGATTGGACCGATCGCCGACTCCTGAGCGCCATTATTGAGCAGTTCAACGGCGGCCCCGTGGGTCTGGAAACCTTGGCAGCCGCCACCGGGGAAGATGCCCAGACGATCGAAGAGGTTTATGAACCTTATCTGATGCAGATTGGCTACCTTCAGCGCACCCCTCGCGGCCGCGTTGCCACCCCCGCCGCTTGGCAACACCTGGGCTACTCTAAATTTCTCCCCGCGTCTCTTGACTCTCTAGTGGACTAGAGAATAGAAAATGGGTTTGCTGCCCAGCCCTAGATCCCAAGATCCTGTCAGTACAATCTTGTGGGCAGCTTTTTTCAGTCTTTTTGATCGTCTCGATCGGCCAGCTCCCAACGCCTCAGGTAAACCCCCTTGGCAGCCCCGGCTGATCGCAGGCGTAATCGCATCCTCAAAACGCCCCACCGCAGTGCTGGTAACCGTTAGGGGTTCAGGAGGCCAAATTCTTGAACCGCTGGCAAAAAGTTGCGGTTTTCGTGGCCGGGCTGGCTGAGTTTAATGAGCGCAAATCGCTGCAATTCACTGAGCGATTGCCACTGTTGATGACTCACTGTGACTCCAACCCGCGCTGCTTGTGCTGCGACTGAATCGGGCAAGTCGGCACTCAGCCAAGGAAACGGGTTTTCCAGGGGCAAATCTTTGGGAATTTCACCCGATCGCGCTGCCACCAACTCGCGCAATTCCTGGCGATAGGTTTCTTGCTCGGGCAAGGTGTCGCAAGGAGCCAAAACTAACCGCAAGCGATCGGCCTCAGACAGTTGGTTCCAGTGGTGCAGTTTGAGTTTAATGCCGACTCGATCGAGCCGGTAGCGAACCACCATGGGGATGCACCGTAACCCAGTGATGAAGTCTTGCTCAAACTGGAAAAAAGGTGAGGCTTCCGAAACGATTGTTGGGCGATCGGCCATTGTGGGTGAATTGGTTGCTGAATGTTTCGTGACTGACTCAAAACCCATAGGAACCCTGAATACTCTGTTCTTGATGTTCTCAAGATAGTTCTGACCCATGGAATCATAAATTGCAGCTTGCTATTTTTGACGATCTTTCTCTGAAATTTCTGACCAGGGACTGCAATTTCAGGCTTGTCTAGATTTAATCAACGATTGGTGATGGCTGCGAAGTTTTGCGCTAGCATTGCCTTAACCAATTATTAACCAATCTCAAGGGATCACCAAAGATGCTCCTGAAAAACCAAGTCCAAGGTGCAATAATTCACCAGGGCTGCCAAGCTGAGACTTGAATTTCTTGGGACTTTCAGCTAGTTCCTAAACATCCTGATCCATTTTGACGATGATTAAGCAACCCGATCGCCCCCGCGATCGAGCCAATTCATCAACTCACCCCTGTCAAATATTTGTCAAAACAGTGGCTTTAGGGAAAACACAGAGAATCCTGTATTAAATCATTCCTGATCCGTAGTCAAAACCACGGACTCAACCGATGAACTCCGCGCTCTGTGTTTATTTTGACCGGGTTGAATTGATGGCTGTTGTATGAATGACCAGGCGATCGTGGCTTGGCTCAGGCCTACTCCGCTGATCGTCGAGAGTCATTCCCTGACGCTGTTCTCAACAATCAAGACAACCTTAAAATTAGCCACCAATCAATCTGGCACTAATAGTTATTGGTACAACTATTGGTGTTGAATCATAACTTTCAAGATAGTGATGCTCAACAGGATTGCGAGGGCCGTTACCTTTGGCAGCAAACTTTTAGAAATGAAATTGAACTGCAAACCAATGGCTTATTCAATTGGCTGATTCAATTTCCTCAATGGCTGGCAAGTTGCCTGAAAGATAGAATTAAATCTGCATCCCAAAGCAATTGATCAAACTGCCTTTTTTTAATAGGTCAGACCTACAATCAAAATTCCAGATCAGGACATCAACATATGGCGATCGATCTTAAGCAAATGGCGCAGGAGTTGCGACGCGCTCCTATTCTTTCTGACTGTTCTGTACAAGAACTGGCGAGAGTTGTGCCCTATGCGGTCGAGCATTTTCTGGAAAGTGGCCAAGCCCTATTCCAGTCAGGCAACCCCGCCTTAACCCTCTATTTTGTGCGCCGGGGCAAAGTGCAGCTTTGGGCTGGAGGGCGTGTCATTGCGGAGGTGGAGCATGGTTTTGTGGGCGAAGAGGCGGCCGTTTCCTCTGACTACTACATGGCCGACGCGATCGCGGTTGATAACACGGAAGTGATCGCCTTGCCCCGCGAGGCTATTACCAAAGTGGCCGGTGCTGGCACTCCAACCATCGATCGATTCTATGCTTCCCTGCTCAGTCATTACAGCGGACAGCCTAACCGAGAACTGGAGAGTCGATCGCCCATCAGTCAGCTCAAGCGCAATGATTGGGTTCAGTCCTGTGGTTGGATTCTGTCAGTGGTGATTCCCGGTATTTTGTACTTGATTTTGAGGGAAACTGCGGAATTTGACTGGAATTCCCAAATGTTTTTGATTGTACTCACATCCACCATTGTGATGTGGGTTTTTGGGATGGTTCCTGAATTTATTCCTGGTCTTTTTTGCATTCTGTCATTGCTAATTTTAGACATTGCTCCCAGTGAAGTTATTCTTTCTGGCTTTGCATCGGGCAGCTTTTTTATGGCGCTCAGCCTCTTTGGGTTGGGAGCTGTTTTGATGGGATCAGGATTAACCTATCGCCTAGTTTTATGGCTCTCTCGATTCATTCCTAAAACAGAAAGCTGGTATGCGACCGCTTTATTTTTAACCGGATTGGCAATGACCCCCATTTTGCCCTCGGCTAATGGTCGAATTGGTCTGCTATCACCGATTTTGACAGATACCATTGATGCCACAGGGGTCAAACCAGGTGGCAAAGCTGCCAGCCATCTTGCCTTTGCTGCTTTTAGCGGTGCTAGCCTGCTTTCCCATGTTTTTCTAAGCAGTAAGTCGGCTAATTTTGTAGTTTATGGCCTCTTGCCTTTACAGGTTCAGCAACAATTTAGTTGGGTTTATTGGTTGCAGGCGAGCTTGGTGGTGGGGATCGTGACCCTAGTGTTGTATTTTATCTCCACAAAATTCCTGTTTAGCAATAATCAAGCCTTTGAAATTTCCCAACAACAGGTGGAAGCTCAGGTGGAAACCCTAGGGCCCTTGAGCAGCCAGGAGTGGATTTCGCTGGTCAGCACGATCGTGTTGTTGCTGGGAATCGTCACCGCATCCATTCACAAAATCCAATTGCCCTGGATTGGTTTGGGGGTTCTATTTCTGGTGCTATCGCTGGGGATTCTGAAAAAAAATGAATTTCGCACCCAAATCGACTGGCCATTTTTAATCCTATTAGGCAGCTTGGTCGGAATTGCAGAAGCCATGTCCTACTTAGGTCTCGACACGCACTTTGGTGGGTATCTGACTTGGCTCAGCGATTCTATGAAGTCCAACTTTCCCCTTTTTATCTTTTTATTGAGCCTGACAATTTTGGCTGTGCGGTTTGTGATCCCCAACACGACGGCCGTGGCAATTTTTGCCACAATATTAATCCCGATGGCAGAAAGCAACGGGGTAAATCCTTGGATTGTGGGAGCGATTATCCTAAATATCAGCGATGCCTGGTTTTTTCCTTACCAATGTTCCTACTACCTACAATTTCAGGAGCTATTGGACAAACAACAACTTTTCAATGAGCGTTTAATTTTACGAGGCAATTTCCTGGCAACGCTGATTCGCTTCTTTTCAATCTATTTATCATTGGGATATTTCCGCACCCTTGGAATTCTCTAAATCGTTGCTGAAGACCATGAAATCAACTTTGAGAGACTCCTAAACGAGCATTCATCTGATCTTTGTGCTCAAATCTTTGCGCTCAAAGCGATGACAGCTTAAGGCCGACCCACTTCTCCACTCATTCTCTAGCCATGTCACGATTTACCTGGAAGCTTTCTAACGTTAACCGCTGGGGCAAACAGCTTCAAAAATTGCCCATTATTTTCTTTTTGATTTGTGCCTTGGTGTTCTTTGCCTTCAGCAATTCCAGTAAGCCGCGTGTATTGGTACTGAGCAGCTATGCCACAGACTTTGCCTGGACGAAGGACATTAATGTGGGGCTAAGCTGGACTCTGGATAAGAAGCCTTACTCGATTCAGTATCACTACATGGATACGAAGCGGAATCCTGGTGCGGCTTACAAGGAGAAGGCAGGGCAATTGGCTCGGCGGCTCATTGAGCGCTGGGAACCAAATGTGATTATTTCGATCGATGATAATGCTCAAGAGTTTGTCGCCAAGTATTTCAATAATCACCCCAAGATTGATATTGTCTACAGCGGGGTGAATGCGGAAGCCAGCGCCTATGGATTTGACAAAGCCAGCAATGTGACGGGCATTTTGGAGCGGATTCCCTTCCTTTCCTTGAAAGAGATTTTTCTGCAAATCTTGCCACCCGATCGCCGTCGCATTGTTCACTATTCCGATGACTCGGAAACATCGGAAGCCATTCACCAAGAAATGGCAGATTTTGACTGGCGACCGATCGATCTGATCGAACACCGAAAAGTGGCCACCTTTGAAGAGTGGAAGCAATTTATCAAAAATTCCGGCAAAATTGCTGACTTTTTGCTGATCACGCACTACCACACGCTGCGCCGCTCCAGTACCGATGATACGGTGGTGTCGCCGAAGGAAGTGATGAAGTGGACGATCGAGAACTCACCAATTCCTGATATCGGATGTTGGGGATTTTATGTGGATGATGGCGGCATGTTGGCGGTTGGGATTTCGCCCTATGAGATGGGAGAAGTGGCCGGCAAAATGACAACGGAAATCTTGGAAAATCATCGTCGTCCCAGCGAAATTCCCAGCACGAAAAGCCAAAATTTTGTGATGTATATGCGGGAGTCGCGGCTCAAGCAATATGGCGTTGATCTCCCCAAGGTGTATAAGGACTTTGCCCACGCCACCAACCACTACTACCAATAGGCTGGCTGAGTCATCGGGGGCTTGAGCAATCAGGAAATTCAGTTGGGGTTTAGGGGATCCGAGTCACGGCCCCTAAACCCCTTTAATTTTGTAATTTCGGGTTGTAATTTTGGGTGTTTTGTCGAATCTTGGGCAGGTATTTAGGCTGGCGATGTGGGCCGACAGAGAACCTGCTCAGGTTCTGACAGCAGGTTCTTGCTCGGTTTGCTGGGTTAGCTCGACTGGCTGAGTTGTGTTCAGTTGCGTTCAGTTGTGCTCAGACCTGCTCACGCTAATGGTGTGACCTATTCAGGGCGGCCCATTCAGGGCGGCCAGCGAGGAATTTATGTTCAATCGCAGGGGGTTCTACGTAGAAGGTTGGTGATTAATTTTACTTTGATTGATCTGCTTGGCTTTGCTCTCCTTGCGTAGCAATGGCTTAGCCAGGATATGTTGAGGGCACTCTTTTGAATATTAATCTTGAAATCTCAAGCTTAATGTCAGTGTAATTTTATGCGCTTGGGTCAAGATCTTTCAGCCTGAGACTAGGTTCGATCATAAAAGCCCATTGAAATTAGGTGGATCTTGTTAGAACCTTAAAGATAATTGTTGACTGCAATTTTGAAATTCTGTGGAAAATTACAGACCATTTTTTGTGAAATCTTGATGATGTTGCTTGATTTTTCTGCGGATTTTGAACCAGGAAGATTGAACAGTCAAGGGAAGGCGATCGCGAATTTGAGAACAGGAGACTGAGGATCTTTTGCTGTCTTGCTGGGTGCAGCTTGGAGCGATTGACCAGCACCCCTGACTCTGTTCCTGGGCAATGGACGCTGGGTAAGATGAAGGTGGGGGTAAACACTCGCATCGCATTTCGCTAGCTGCGGATTCATGGCTGAAGACGAATCAAAGTCATGGTGGCCGCTGCTAAACCTACATTTTGAGTGTGTCTCTCTGAGGTTGTTTGTGAACCGCTGGCGTTGGAGTTGGAATCCGGCTCGCTGGAAAATTGCGCCCAAGCTGTCGGCGGCTTTGTTGGCTGCGTCGCTGCTGCCAATGAGTCTGACGGCGTTTTATAACCTTCGCCAAAGCCTGTATACGGTCAAAATGGCGGAGTACAAAAATCTGGAGCTGTTGGCAAAAAGTGTGGCGGCCCGACTGGATCAGTTGCTGATTGATACGCAACGGGTGGGGATTCAGATGGCCAGTGCGCGGGACATTGTGCAATTTGCAGGGTCGGTAGCAGCCAAGGAACCTCCGGAAAAACAGAATTATTGGCGAATCTTGGCGGCTGAGGCGATCGCGAATGTTCGCAATTCCAATCCTGATTATTTTTCAGTGTTTCTGCTCGATCGCACGGGACGTTGTTTGGTTTCAACGAATCCCAGCAACATTGGCAAGTCCTACGCCTTTCGCAATTACTTCCAAGAAGCGCGCCAAGGCAAACTCTACATTTCGGAATGGACGGTGGGATCCACCACGGGTCAGCCGGGGATTTTCCTTTCGGTGCCGGTGGTGGCCAAGGGCACGCGCAATTTGCTGGGCGTGGTGGTGATTAAGCTGCGATCGGAGGCGGTGGGCCGCTTGCTCACCAGCTTGAACCAAAAGGAAGGCGGCTCTGCTTTCTTGGTCGATCAAAACGGAATTGTGATTGCCCATACGGATCGGCGTTGGGTCTATCGCAGCTTGTTGCCTTTGTCGCCTGTGCAGTTGCGCACGATCGACCCGAAAGTCCAGTTTGGCCTCGATCGAATTGAAAGTTTGAATTTGCCGGTGTTGGCGCGATCGCTGCAATTGCCCTCTGCCCCCACGGCTGCATCATCGGCGGTTCCATTGCCCCCCATTACGCCCACCGCCACCCCAAACCAGTCAACGATGGAGCTGGGCCCGCCATCCTTCGGTAACATTGCCTATCGATCTCCCTTCACGGGCAAAACGGAAATCGTGGGTATGTCGGCTTTGGATATGCGGCCCTGGCGTTTGGCAATCACGGAGCCAGAGTCGGTTTTTGTCACGCCGCTGAATGCGCTGGCCCATCGCACCACGGCCAGTGTGTTTCTGGTGGGGGGAGCGGTGGCCCTGCTGGCCCTGGCCCTAGCCCGGAGTATTGTGCGGCCTTTGCACTTGCTCACCCGTGCGGCTCAGGAATTGCGGATGGGACAGTTTGACCGGGCCCATGTGGACATTCAGGGCACTGATGAGCTGGGTTTGTTGGCGGCCACCTTTAACCAAATGGTTTCCGGTTTGCGGGAGCGGGAACGGGAGCTGAATATTTTTGGGCGAATGGTGTCGCCTGTGGTGCGCGAACAACTATTGCGGGGTGGGGTGGAGCTAGGCGGGCAAACCTGCTGGGTTTCGGTGTTATTTTCCGATATTCGGGGATTTTCGACCCTTTCCGAGCAGTTGGATCCCCAGGGGGTGGTGGAATTTTTAAATGAATATATGACGGCGATGACGGAGGCCGTTGCGCCCTGGGGCGGCTATATCAATAACTTCATTGGCGATGCGATCGTGGTGGTATTTGGCGCGCCCGTGCCCCAGCCGGATGCGGAGTGGTGTGCGGTGTCGGCGGCGTTGGCCATGCGCGATCGCCTGGCGGAGTTGAATGAACATCGGCGCGCCCGCGGCCAGGTACCGATCCAAAGCGGTATCGGCATTGGCACCGGTCAGGCGGTGGCGGGTCAGATTGGCTCGCTCGATCGCCTGATTTACACCGTCATTGGGGACGCGGTGAACATTGCTGCCCGTCTGGAAACCCTGACCAAACAGTTTCCGGACTATCCCATTTTGATTAATGAAACCACCGCCAAGGCCCTGCGTAACTATCCAGAGGTGGTGCTCCATTCTCTCGGCCCACAGCGTTTGAAAGGTCGCCATGAGCCGGTGGAGGTTTATGCACCGATGCGGGCTGAAAGTGTGGTGAGCAGCGGCTCGGCGCGATCAATCGATTTGGCGGGCGATTTGCCCAGCGATCTGGCGGGCGATCTGACGAGCGATCGACCACAGCATCGCCAATCTGCCCCCAGTTAACCCAGGAGCACCATCCAGGCGATCGTCCACACGATTTAGACCAATTTAGACTAATAGCGGTCAGCGTTTCCCTTGCCAGAGTCGCCCCTAGATCGGGTGGCGCAAAACGCGGATCAGCGTGCCCTGGGGCGGCAGATTTTCCGGCCGCAGGGTCATGGTTTCCGTGTTCAAGGTTTGGATGTCGTAGCCGCTCATCAAGTTCAAGAAGGCCTCTAGTCCATCCAGATCGCATTGGCTATCGGCCGCCGCCGTGCGGTATTGGCTGGGGATCACCACCTTGGGTTGCAACGACTCGATCGCCCGTTTTGCTTCCTCAGCGTTATAGGCCTTCGCCCCGCCGCCCACCGGCACAATGGCCACATCGGGCCGCCCCATCAGAATTTTTTCTTCCACTCCCAAAGGAGCCGCAATGCCGCCCAAGTGCAGGATGGAGATGCCCCCCTGCTTCCAGCGCCAAACCACATTGTCGCCAAATCGCCGCCCCCCAAACCGATCGTGGGCGGTGCGAATGCCTTGGAATTGGTTACCGCGAAACTCAAACGTTCCTGGCTCAAACAGCAAACTGGGATTGCCCGGCAGATTGCTGACAAATCCCTCATCAAGCAGTTGGCTGCTGATGGTCACGAGGTCGGCGGTGAAATTGGGCGATCGATAACCAGCAGTGCAACCCAGGGTGTTGAAAGGATTAGTCAGAATCCGCAGCCCACCCCCGGTGAAGGCAAAGCAAGTGTGGCCCAAGGACTGAATCGTTAAGCCATCGGCGGCTTGGGCTGAGGTTGCACGGCTCCCGATCGCACTGGCCAGGGCGGCCCCTGCACCCATCAGGCCATATCGCAGAATTTGCCGCCGATTGATCCACCGATCCATAAAATTCCTCGCACCGTTTGAGATTGATTAGGGATTGAATTGATTAGAGACTGAGTTGATCTGAATTTGAATGGGAACTTCAGGGACGCTTTGGGAAATCGTGTTGAAAAATCCCTTTGGGAAACGCTCTGAAAACTCTTTGGATGAACTCTGTGGATGAACTCTTTGGGTAAATTTTTGGGGTGAACTTCTGGGGTGAACTTTTTGGGAACGCTTTGCATACTCATCAGAGCGATCGAATCGACGTGATCGACCCGATCGACCGCAGAAACCAGGAGCCAGGATGCTCAGGATTCTTAGACCAAAGCGGCGGATTGGTGGAACTGGGCCACCGCCGTCAGCCAATTCGAGAGCAGTTGCTTACCGGCATTGGTCAGAATACTTTCGGGATGAAACTGAACCCCTTCAATGTGGGGATAGTCCCGATGGCGTACGCCCATAATGGTTCCGTCAGCCACCCAAGCGGTAATTTCTAACTGTTCCGGGCAGCTTTCTCGCTCAATGACCAAACTATGATAGCGAGTCGCGGTCATGGGAGATTCAAGGCCCTGAAAGACTCCCACATTGCGATGCTCGATCGGGGAGGTTTTGCCATGCATCAGTTCCGGCGCACGCACCACCTTGCCCCCAAATACTTGGCCAATACTTTGGTGACCCAAACAAACTCCAAACACCGGCAGAGTTGGCCCCAACTCCCGAATGATATCTAGGGAAATTCCCGCTTCGTCCGGTGTGCCGGGGCCGGGCGAAATGGTGATGCCATCGGGCTTTAGTTCCCGAATTTGATCCAGGGTGATCTTATCGTTGCGAAAAACCTGAATATCCCGAGCGATCGGGTGGGTTTGGCCCAACTCGCCAAAGTATTGAACGAGGTTGTAAGTGAAACTGTCGTAGTTGTCGATGACAAGGACGGTCATGGCGGGCGATCGGGAAGGGATGCAGTGCCAGAAGCGATCGGGCGATCGCCATTCTGAACCTAGGGTTTAACTATACCGGCATCGGCTTCGATCGACACGGACTCTTTGGCCAGTGGCTCCGGACACAAGGGCCCATCGCCTCCAGCGCCCAACCCCCCTGAACACCCGAGGCAATTGGTTTTCGGTCAGCGACCCACAGGCAATCCGAGATTGACATCAATGATTGGCATCCATGATTGACATCAATTTCGCGCCCCTCCTATGGCTTTAAATGCCTTGCCCAACAACCTTGGCTATTCTTTTCCCAGCGGTTCTCCTCGCCACCATTGCAACGTTAGCGACGACCTCCTGACGGCCACAATTTCCCGATCAACAAACCAATCACAAATACCGCCAATTCATAGCCACCAACTAGACCCAACAACACCAGAAAAACCGCAAAAACACCCACAGCCGGATAATCAACGGTCATCTTTTTAGATAAAAGTTGGGTGCGATACCGTTCATAGGATTGTGAATAGGCCTCCGGGGTAAGGGATAAACCCTTTTGATAATCCTGTTGGCTGACCTTCAGAAATAACTGGCTGAATCCTCCTGTCACGAGCAACAACACAATCAGCTTGGCCAAGAGCCGATTTCTAGTCGATGTTTGAAAAGTAATGGTGTTGGCGGCTGCAACCGTAACTGGATAATTGGTTGAATTGCCTGATGGATTATTTCCTGGATGATTTGTAGGATTTTCAGGAATGTTTGCGGAAGTGTTTTTGGGAGTGTTTTCGGGAATATTTTCGGGCTGATTATCTGCGTTGGAACGGTCATTCGTCATCGATCGATCCCCCCATCTTGATTCAACTGAGCGGTGAGCGGCTGAGTTGTCATCTCGAGTCATCCTCTACGGTTATCCCCTGGCCGCACAAAATTGGCCAAGCTTTTTAGAATGGGAGATGGTTCCCGCTCATCCTTGCCTCCCTGAAACAGTGCTATGACCCTTGCCCTGCCTAATCCTCAGCCCCGATCGCCCATTCCCGATCGCCCGCCAGTTATTCAACTCTCCGAGATTTACAAAATCTATGGCAGCGACAACACTGAGGTACGCGCCTTGAATGGGGTCAACTTGGTGGTGGAAAGTGGTGAATATTGCTCAATTATGGGCGCATCGGGTTCCGGCAAATCCACCATGATGAACGTGATTGGTTGCCTCGATCGCCCCAGTTCTGGGCGCTATCAGCTCGATGGCATTGACGTGGCCGAATTGAACGAAAAAGACCTAGCCACGGTGCGCAATCGCAAGCTGGGGTTTGTGTTTCAGCAATTTCACCTGCTGCCCCAACTGAGCGCCCTGGAAAATGTCATGTTGCCGATGGTCTATGCGGGTGTGCCCAGCGGGGAGCGACGACAGCGGGCCCTGGATGCTTTGGGCCGCGTGGGTTTGGGGAATCGGGTGAATAATCGACCCAACCAACTGTCTGGGGGGCAGCAACAGCGGGTGGCCATTGCACGCGCGATTGTGAACCGCCCGATCGTGCTGTTGGCCGACGAACCAACCGGCGCACTGGACACCAAAACCACCCAAGAAGTGCTGGATATTTTTGAAGAATTAAACCAGAGCGGCATGACTGTGGTGATGGTGACCCACGAACCGGAGGTGGCCCGTCGGACTCATCGTGTGGTTTGGTTTCGGGATGGGCAGGTTTTGCACGATCGCCTCCATCCCGAAGATTTAGGACAAGTGACCGCCGTTGCTTAAAGGGCTGGATCCATCAGCGATCGTGACGATTCATTCTATCAAGAAAGCCAAAGAAATCGACCTTCCCTAAATCTGGGGCTGAGGTTCCTCAAAAAGCTTTAGCCAAACTGCCAGTTCCGGAGGAATTTCGCGTCGTTTGCGAGTTTCTTGGTCAATGCAAACATGGCGCGTGAATGCCTGCGCCGTGTGAAAATCCCGCTGCGATCCTTCAAAAAAGAATTCATATTCACATCGAAATTCGCTTTCTTGGATGGCATAAACTCGCATCACAATTTCCAGGCGATCGCCACAGGACATGGGCTGAAAAAATTTCGCTCCCGTTTCTACAATTGGCATTACCCAAGGCTGCGATCGACTGAAAAAATGTTTGGCATTAACCCCTGAAGCCATCAGCGAGGTTTCATAGACTTCGTGGGCCCATTCCAATAGCCGCGAAAAATACATTACCCCTGCGGCATCGGTTTCGCCAAAGCGAACGGTACGATGATAGGTAAAAGCCATGAATGATAATTTGAATTGATTAATATGAATAATAAATTGAATTGATTAAATTAAACGTCAGTCTGAATGGCTGCGGGATGGCTAATATTTAAGGGTGCGATCGCTGGGAGACTCGGATGGCTCGATCAATGTGGCGGTTGGCGGTCATGGAATTCACTCCGGCTTTAACTGGCGAGGAAATTGGTTGAGCCAAGGGAATAGCCGCTGGGGAACAACAACTTCGGTTCGATCGCGCCCTTGTCCCTCATCGTATCGGCACTTTAGCGGCTTTAGGGGTTGACATTCCGTGGGTTTAGTATTGCTCAACTCACAGACTGCTACAAACTATCGAAAATCAGATTTTGAAGAAAGCATAAGATACCTGTCATTGCTTGAAACTGCATGATACGGTATTCGGAGTTGGAACTTCAAAAGTGTGTTTAGAAATGCAGGCAAGTAAGCATGAATGAACTGCCAGAGCAAGACGCTGAAGATCTATATTCTCAATATCTACAGCAACAGCCGGTAGAAACGCAACAGGAAGGAGATGATCTAAAAGAATACCTTCTTGAAATAGAAGAACGATTGGATAAATTGGAAAATCAATTTGAAAAACTAGAAAATATAGTCAGGAAGATTGCTAGCAAGTTGAAATAGTTCTTGTGAAGCAATTCATGATTTTGCGGGACAAGTATTGCCTAACTAGTAGGGTGGGCAATGTTATACCTACAGCCCGTACTGAAGCAGTTTGATCATGTTTCGGGAACGGGTGATTATTGTTTTGAGGGTGATTGCTGCCCTGTTTGACCGATACCCTATTGTTACCCTACGATAAAACGCCGACTAGAATTGGCAATAGTGCCTCTAAATCGGCTGGAACTCGATATAAATTTAAATCTTGAATAACCTGGCTATTGGTTCGATCGAACAAACCAAATTGCCAAATCGTTCCCGTTGAAACAGCTCCATAGAGCAGCGGTGCATCCGACTCTAGCCACCGATCGAGCGCAATCATCTCGATCGCCAATTGCAAGAATCCTCGCTCCAAATCTTCATTTTTCGCTTCAATCACCAAAAATCTCGTCTGAGTTTCTAATAAATAATCTAGCGATCCTTTTAGTTGCGGACTCACTGCGATCGGGTATTCCACATTTAATGTCGCTTCGGTATAGTGCAACACCTCCATCAATACCGGCGCAATCAAGAATTCCCGCCGTGCCATTTCGCTATTCAAGCTGATGCGCGGCAGGCTTTCTAGGATGCGTGACTTTAAATCCCCCAGGCGATCGAGTTTTCCTGAATAGCTAGGTAGCGTCAATAGTTGTCGATCGAGCGCCACATTGAAATAGCTCAAGATATCTTGAGGCGCAAAGTTGAGCTTGAAATAATCCGCAAAGCTATAGGCGCGATCAGGCTGAATAATTGGCAGTTTGGGCATAGTTTTGAGCGATTGATTGTGGAACGTTGACTTAAAGATAGCGAATCTCAGGTGATAATTGCTAGATAAATTACATTCTGCTGCCAAGTTATGGATTATATCAAGACTGACTGAAAATGAAAATCATTATTATCAATGAAAATATGTTCATATTTTTTATTATTTGAGCTATGATGCTAAATGAGCTTCATTAGCCACTTCGCTCAACTCAAGTACTTATATCAATGTCTCATCAACATTCCCATAGCCACCATAGCCATTCCCACAACGAGCATGACCACGAAAACACTGACTACCATCGCGCATTCATCGCAGGTCTGGTTCTAAATAGTGGCTTTGTCCTAATCGAGTTTGTTTTCGGATTGTTAGCAAACTCCGTTGCATTGATTGCGGATGCGGGGCATAACTTGAGCGATGTTTTAGGACTACTCCTTGCGTGGATTGCAAGCTTGTTAGCTCATCGGCAACCCTCCGCTCGATATACCTACGGATGGCGAAAATCGTCTATTTTGGCTGCATTCCTAAATGCTGTTTTCTTATTGGTGGCAACCGGAGGCATTGTTTGGGAAGCCATTCAGCGCTGTATCAATCCCGGCGAAGTTCAAGGGGCAACCATTATTGGTGTTGCTACGGCTGGGATTTTAATTAATACCGGTACTGCCCTGATGTTCCTGTCAGGACGTAAGGGTGATATGAATATCCGCGCTGCATTTCAACACATGGCAGCGGATGCACTAGTGTCGGTTGGCGTTGTTTTGGCGGGTATTGGCATTTTGTGGACGCATTGGCTGTGGCTTGATCCAGCTTTCAGTTTGTTGATCAGTGCTTTGATTATTTTTAGTACCTGGGGTTTATTAAAAGATTCTTTTCATCTAGCTATTGATGGAGTTCCCAACAGTATTGATGAGCGAGCTGTGCGTGCATATTTATCTGAGCGCCCTGGTGTGACCCAGATGCATGATTTACATATCTGGAGCATGAGCACACGAGAAACCGCATTGACGGCTCACTTGGTCACGCCTGCGGGACACCCTGGCGATGAATTTCTGACACAAATTTGCCAGGATTTACATAAAAACTTCGGTATTCGGCACACTACACTACAAATTGAAGTGGCTGACTCTAATCAGATCTGTCCTCTTGAAACTATGTGCCAAATTGATCATTCAATTTCGAGCAAAAATCACTTGAAAAGGAGTGAATAAATATCAGTTTCAATCAGGGATGTACTATCCCGTGACATAAGCAACTTGGGCTGTTTCTAGGATTTCCTTTCGGCGAATCCAGCTATGGCTTTGCTCAATTGATTTTTTGGTCAATAGATCAACTTTTCGTCCTAGCAACATCTGTAGTTCACGCTTCATCTGAACTAGCTCTAAAATTCCCCAAGTTGAACTGTCTTCAAAACTGACCATGACATCAATATCACTGTCTGGTCGGAAGTCGTCTCGTAGCACAGACCCCAAAAACGAAAACTCTTGAATCTGCCATTTTTGGCAAAAGGCGATCAGTGCCTGCTGAGGAATCTGAATCTTCAACGGCTGCTTCAACATACCTTTGTCTTGCCGGTGGTTTGAGGGTTCAGCGATATAGTCCGTTATACCAGCTCCTCGATTCAACCATTCGTTGGCATCCGGCTTAACCATTGCAGGCTGAATTAAAAGGTCTGCCCATTCGCGCATCGCGATCGATTTGGACGATCGCCCCGTGGGCCCTTGCTGTCGCTTTGAGCACCGTCCGTTGGACTTCCTAGAATGGAAGATAAGCACCGGAACGCTTTGAGAGGCTCGTACACCGTGGTTGCAACTGTCCCCAATTCTTACGAAGACCGCACCCAATCGATCGCCCGTGAACTGATTCAAGCCACCCAAACGAAAAAAGGCTTCCTGGCCCAAATGCGCGACCAGATGAAGCTCGATGACAAGCTGATGGATTGGACGATGAGCAATCCTGGCTTGAAAGTGCAATTGTTTCGGTTCATCGACTGCCTGCCCGCGTTGCAATCGAACCCCGAAATTGCGGCTCACCTGCGGGAATATCTGACCACGGAAGAGGTCGAGCTACCCGACTTGCTGAAAGGGTTGCTGAATTTTTCCGATCCCGGTTCAATGCCTGGCCAGGTGGCAGCCACGACTGTCAGCACGGCCGTGAAGACCTTGGCCCAGAAGTACATTTCCGGGGAGACGATCGAGCAGGCGATTCGGACGATCGAGCGGTTGCGGAAGGACAAAATGGCCTTCACCGTCGATCTGCTCGGGGAGGCGGTGATCACGGAGGTGGAGGCCCAGCAGTACCTCGATCGCTACCTGGATTTGATGGAACAGTTGGCGACGGCGGCCCAGCGCTGGCCGACGATCGCCCAGATTGACGAGGCGGACGGTCAGCCCCTGCCCAAGGTGCAAGTGTCCGTGAAGTTGACGGCGTTCTATTCCCAGTTTGACCCGCTGGATGTGGCGGGATCCCAGGCGAAAACGGCCGATCGGGCGCGGGTGTTGCTGCGGCGGGCCAAGGAATTGGGCGCGGCGGTGCACTTCGACATGGAGCAATACAAATATAAGGATGCGACGTTGGCGGCGTTGAAAGCGGTGTTGATGGAGCCGGAGTTTCGCGATCGCACCGATATTGGCCTGACGTTGCAAGCCTATTTGCGCGATTCCTACGCCGATTTGCAGGGCGTGGTGGCCTGGGCGAAGGAGCGCGGCACGCCCGTGACCGTGCGGCTGGTGAAGGGAGCCTATTGGGATCAGGAAACGATCCAATCGGTGCAAAAGGATTGGCCCCAGCCGGTGTTCAACGACAAGGCGGCGACCGATGCCAACTACGAAGCGATGACTCAACTGCTGCTGGAGAGCCATGCTCACTTGTATGCGGCGCTGGGAACCCACAACGCCCGATCGGCTGCGAAGGCGATCGCGGTGGCGGAAAAGGTGGGCGCACCCCGGCGGGCCTTTGAGCTGCAAGTGCTCTATGGGATGGCGGACAAACTGGGCAAAACCCTGGCGGATAAAGGCTATCGGGTGCGGGTCTATTGCCCCTACGGCGACTTGATCCCCGGCATGGCTTACCTGATTCGGCGGCTGTTGGAGAACACGGCAAATTCGTCGTTTTTGCGCCAAAGCAGCCTCGGGGAGCGGGAACTAAACGAGCTGGCCGCCGCGCCGCAGCCGAATGATGCGGTCTATGAAACGGCGGTGCCCTTCGCGAATGCGCCGGATACGGACTATTCGCGGCCCCAGTTGCGCGATCCGGCCCTGGCGGCGATCGCCCAGGTTCGCAGTCAATTGGGCCAGCTTTACCGGCCGTTGATTGCCGGTCGGTGGGTAGACACGGCGGCCACCGTCAATTCGGAAAATCCCTCGAAGCCCCAGGAGCTAATCGGCAAGGTGGGGCTGGCCAGCATTGAGCAGGCCGACGAGGCGATCGCGGCGGCCAAGGCGGCCTTCCCGGCCTGGAAAGCCACACCGGCCAAGGAACGGGCGGCAATCCTGCGCAAGGCGGCTGACCTGATGGAAGCGCGGCGGGCGGAGTTGTCCGCTTGGGTGTGCTTGGAAGTGGGCAAAGCCTTGCGCCAAGCGGATCCCGAAGTGTCCGAGGCGATCGACTTTTGCCGCTACTACGCCGACGAAATGGAGCGGCTGGAGGCGGGCGTGGCCTACGACTACCCCGGCGAAACCAATCGCTACCACTACCAACCGAAGGGAATCACGTTGGTGATTTCGCCCTGGAATTTCCCCCTGGCGATCCCCGTGGGGATGACCGTGGCTTCGCTGGTGACGGGCAATTGCACGATCCTGAAACCCGCCGAAACCTCCTCGGTAATCGCCGCCAAATTCATCGAAATTCTGGTGGAAGCGGGCATTCCCGATGGCGTGCTGCAATACGTCCCGGCACGTGGCTCAACGGCGGGGGCGCACATGGTCAAGCACCCGGATGTCCACACGATCGTCTTCACCGGCTCCCAGGAAGTGGGCTGCTGGATCTATGCGAACGCGGCGATTTTGCAACCGGGTCAGAAGCACCTGAAGCGGGTGATCGCGGAGATGGGCGGCAAAAATGCGATCGTCGTGGATGAGAGCGCCGACTTGGATCAGGCGGTGCAGGGCGTGGTGGATTCGGCCTTTGGCTACAGCGGCCAAAAGTGCTCGGCTTGTTCCCGGGCGATCGTGCTTGCGCCGATTTACGAGGCGTTTGTGGAGCGGCTGGTGGAGGCGGTCAAGTCCCTAAACATTGGCCCGGCGGATGATCCGAGCGTCAAGGTGGGGCCGGTGATTGATGGCACATCCCAGGCTCGCATCCGTGACTACATCGCCAAGGGCAAGGCGGAATCGACGCTGGCGATCGAGTTGCCGGCCCCCGAGAGTGGCTATTTTGTGGGGCCGACGGTGTTTCGCGATGTGCCCCCGACGGCAGCGATCGCCCAGGAGGAGATCTTTGGGCCGGTGCTGGCGGTGATCAAAGCGGAGACGTTCGATCAGGCGCTGGCGATCGCCAACGGGACGCAATTTGCTCTCACGGGGGGTCTCTATTCGCGCACGCCATCACACATTGATCGGGCGGCCCGGGAGTTCGAGGTGGGTAACTTATATATCAACCGGAACATTACGGGGGCGATCGTGGCGCGGCAACCGTTCGGCGGGTTCAAGCTCTCGGGGGTTGGCTCGAAGGCGGGCGGCCCAGACTATCTGTTGCAATTCCTGGAGCCGCGTGTGGTGACGGAAAACGTCCAGCGCCAGGGCTTTGCGCCAGTCGAGGGGTTTGAATAGTTCACAAATTCGGGGAGGAGTCGGTGCGATCGACTCCTCCCTATACTCAACTCTGCTTCAGAGATTAAACTAAATTAAACAAATTGCTTATCCGCAGAGTGGTAGTGCTGTAATCTGGCAACAATGCATGAGTCAGTCCGTAGGGCGGGCACTGCCCACCGAATAACTGCTTCATGGTATCTGCGATCTGACGTACCAATCGTTTTAGGGAAAGGCTGTATGCAAAATTTTAAAACCACTGAATCCACAAAACAGTTAGTTGGCAAGTTGAAAGAAGGTCTAAAAATTGCTTTTATTGGAGAAGTAAATACTGGAAAGTCATCCACAATAAATGCAATCACTGGTGAAGAAATAGCGATAGTCTCCATTGTGACAGGCTCGACAGTAACCAATGATGAATATGAAGCTCCTACCCTCTCTAAGGCTATTAGGTTAATTGATACACCAGGATTAAGAGCACCTGGGGTAGATGCTGCTCTTTATAGAGGAGCAGACTTCATTATCTATTTTGTTAATGCTTCTGCTGGCTGGACGGCAAGTGCTAAAACTGACTTTTTCTTGCTAAAAGAGATTTATGGATCTCACATTGCCATTGCTATTTCCAAAGTAGACACCGTTGTCCCAGCAGATGATTGGCTTAAAATAAGAGACCAAATCAAAAGAGACCTGGGATCTCTCTCTCCCAATATTATTGGAATTTGCAGCTTACCAGGAAAGGAGATTGGTATTGAAGAGTTAAAAGAGGAGATTTCTAAGGGTCTAGAAGATTCCCAAAAAGCTTTTCTGTTTAATTTAATTTTGAGAAGCAAGTCAAAAGACTGCGACAGCATCATTCGCGAAACGATGTTCAAAGTAGCTTCTCTTGCTGCTTCAGGTATCCCAATTCATGAAATACCAAAGTTTGATGAAGAAATTATTCAGATGATTCAGAAAATCATCTTGGCTTGTCAAGCCATAACTAATCTTTCACAGGATGACCTTGAAGATTCAGAACTGAGAGCGAAAAATTTTTACAGTGAATTTCATCAAGAGTTAGGGTGGAAGTTTGATTTTGTAAAATGGGGGTCTGGTGTCTTGAAAGCCGCAGGAGGGCTTGCAGGAACAGTGATAGTACCTGGCTTTGGAACAGCAACTGGCTATGGTGTTGGGATTTCCATGCAAGTGGTATGTTATTTGGCTTGCGCTTACATGATCGGACTCAGAGCCAAAAAGCTTTATTCTGACAACTCCAGAGTTCCATTAAACGAGCTAGAAAGCCTTGCAAAGAAGATGGTTAAAGGTCTCATTTCTGAGAAAAATGTAGAGAACTTTATTCGTCGATTTACAACTGAGCTATAGATCTTAGTAAGCGAGTAGGGTAGGCAATGCCCGCCACTCCCTCATGAATAGGAATCAACTTTACAACCCTTATCTAAAATGATGGACATGTCATAATTCTGGGTGAAGTGGAAATAATGAGCTAAATGGAAATTCCGATCGAGCGTATTGCTGAACTGTGCGATCGCTGGCAAATCACCGAATTTGCCCTCTTTGGCTCAGTCTTGCGCGACGACTTTCGCCCCGACAGCGACATCGATGTATTAGTCAGCTTTGCCCCCAACGCTCAACGGGGACTCACGGAAACCCTGCAAATCCGTGATGAGCTAGGAGCACTATTCGGCCGTCCCGTTGACTTGTTGGTAAAAGCCGCGATCGAGCGCAGCGACAACTGGTTACGCCGCCAAAACATCCTCAACACTGCAAAAGTGATTTATCGTTCACCTATTGCCAGTCAGTTTGAATGCAAGTAATACTGGACTAGCTAGAGATATCAATTCTCGCACCCAGAATTGCAAATGAGTACAGCCTTTTCGCGTCTAGAGCTTCAGAGGATTGCCAAGGATCATAGACTGCTTTTATGGTCAATCCTTGCGGGTTTGATTGCCATCCTGGTTCGTTTCCTCATAGGAGATGAACTAACGAGCTGGATCTTATATTTAGCAGCAGGAATATTTCAGGTAGTTGCACTATACAAGCTAGGAAGATCTCTTAAGCTTTCAATCGTGTGGATGACTTTGCTCGTAATTGGTTTGTTCATCCCACTCCTAGGCTTGTTAATCCTTCTGCTTGTACATGACAAAGCAATGAAAGCCATGAAATCCGCTGGTGTCCCAGTAGGATTCATGGGCGCTGACCCAAATTCTATCGAGTAGAACAGAAGCTTTCTGAATTTCTTCAGCCTCAATCAAAATATCTTCCAATCGTTCTGTAAAACTTCCAGGCAGTCCACGCCATCACTCAGCACTGTCCGAAACACCCAATCTGGAGCGTTGACCATGCCAGCCTCCCCGATCGCCCACAACTTAACCGATAAAGACGCGATACTGATGCGATCGCTGGCTGGGCAATCACGCCATCCTCACCTGGCTCAAATCGCGATCGCCCTGCGCGACAACCTGGTCAAGATTTACGGCGATCGCCTAGCCCACCTCATCCTCTTTGGTTCCCAAGCCCGAGGCGATGCCAAACCAGACTCCGATCTCGATTTGCTGATTGTTCTGCGCGACCAGAAAGCCAAAATCGATCGCCTGCAAGAACAAGAACGAACCCAGTTCATCACCGATCTTTGTCTAGACTATGAATTAGTCATCTGCCCCATTTTCTGGCTAGAGCATCAGCTAGATTGGAAACACCATCCACTCCTACAAAATATCAAAGCCGACGGAATTCCACTGATCAATGTCTAGCGAGATTATTGACCGAATCCAAAAAGCCTGTGACAGCCTACGCGCGGCCCAATTATTGCTAGGCGAAGGGCTTCCAGATTTTGCAATGTCAAGAGCCTATTACACAATGTTCTACGTTGCAGAAGCCTTTCTAATTTCTCGGGATTTTCGATTTTCTAGCCACTCAGCGACTATTAGTGCCTTTGGGCGCGAGTTCATTAAACCCAAAGAATTACCCGTTGAATTTCATCAGTTTTTATTGCAAGCATTTCAGTCTCGGGCCATCGGAGATTATGGCGCTTGTGGCTCAATTGAAATCGAAGAAGCACAAATTCATATTGAGCGTGCGCAAAAGTTCATTGATTTAGCAAACAATTATTTTCAGGTTGAACCCGATCCAGATAAGTAACAAGAGTCTTGCACTTCGTCTACAAAACTTCTAGAAGGCACGCACCGCCTCCCGTAGCACAATGTCTTTCAGGTAGGGTCGCAGCGACTGTGACGATGCCAACCTCCCCGATCGCCCAGGAACTCACCGATTAAAATACTAAGTAGATTAGCCGTCAGGAAAAATGACGATTACAGCCAGCACAGCAAGAAATCGATCATGCCCGCCAAAGATATTTTCCATAATTGCGTCAAAAATTCTCTAGTCAAAGCAGGCTGGACAATCACCCATGATCCCTTTCGGATTCGATTAACGCGCAAAAACCTTTTCGTTGACCTCGGTGCCGAGCGCCTAATCGCAGCCGATCGGGGCACAGAAAAAATCGCCGTTGAAATCAAAAGCTTCACCCGCGCCTCCGACATCAAAGATTTAGAAGATGCCCTCGGTCAATTTATTCTCTATGAACGACTCCTCTTGCGCTACGCTCCCGAAAGAACCCTTTATTTAGCTGTCACCCATTCAGTCTACAAGACTGTTTTTGAAGAAGAAGCTGGCCAAATACTACTAGAAGACAAGTTAATTCGCTTGTTGACATTCGACCCTAATCAGGAGGTGATTAAGCAATGGATTTCAACTTAGACACCGACCAATCAATCATTCAGAAAATCTTCAATAGCTACATTGAATTCTTAGGAACCAGTGATGATGTTCAGCTAGAAACAATCATCGACACCCAAAATCACCATTATCTGTTGGTTGAAGTCGGCTGGCACAATGGGCAACGCATCTATGGCACACTCCTACATATTGACATCATTGATCACAAGCTTTGGATTCAACAGGATGGCACAGAAGAAGGAATCGCCGATGAACTAGTCGCCTTAGGAATTCCCAAAAATCGCATTGTCCTAGGATTTAAACCCAGCGATCGCCGTCAAATCACTGAATTTGCTGTTTCCTAAACTGCTTGTCGGAACCATCACTCAGCACTGTCCGAAACACCCAATCTGGAGCGTTGACCATGCCAGCCTCCCCACCCCAATCAACCATTCAGCTAGAATCGATCAACCACTCATCCAGCATCATTCTTGACCATTGGCAGCGCGGAACCTGGGAAGAATTCATCGCGATCGCCCAACAAACCAACCCCGATAATTGTCAGAATTCGCGAGGCTACTACTACAACGGATGGATGCGCCTAGAACCCACTCGATCGGGTGCGGATCAAGCACGTAGCCATGCCATGGTTGCCAGCCTGGTCGGCTTGTACGCAGCCCTTGCACCAATGAAGCTGGCGGGCTACGTGAATCCCATTATTCAACGGTGTCAACACCAGCAAGCACAACCACACCTAGCGTTTTATATCGATCGCGACCTCAAAGACCTGCCAACCGGCAATGCACCGATCGACCTCGATCGCTTTGATCCACCCACCCTCGTAGTAGAAGTTGGCGCAAGTAGCTTTGCCGATGATGTGGGCATGAAACGGTTGCTCTACGAACGGCTGGGCGTGGCGGAATATTGGGTGGTGAACGTCGAAGCGCGATCGATCATTGGATTTGCGATCGCCGATCGGGGCAGCCGAGAAATTCAAGTCTCCCAAGTGTTGCCCGGTTTAGAATTGTCGATCATCACCGAAGCGCTGCAACGGCTCGATCGCGAAGATGACGGACAAATCACTCGCTGGCTAATCGATCAATTCCAGGAGAAATCTTGAGTCAAAATGCCAAAGTTATCGATTTCCTACTTGGTCATCTGCCCCATTTTCTGGCTAGAGCATCAGCTAGATTGGGAACACCATCCACTCCTGCAAAATATTAAACAAAATATCAAAACCGACGGAATTTCACTGATCAATTAAGGTGCATTTTCCCAATCAGGAGAAAGGGCACGGAAATTAAAGAAGTCAGCGCGGGGATGACAACGAATGCAGGTGCTGAGTTGAACGGGGTCTGGTAGCTGAACGCGGGGGTGCAAAGCCTTGAAAGTGGTGGTTCTGCCAACGCGGTAGTTAATTTGTTCGTTGTTTTCGGCGGGGCGTGAATATTCTTTCAAATAGTTCCAAATGATTTGGAGGCTGGGATCTCGGGGTGTCTCGATCGTGGTTCCGTAGTGGTCGCGATCGCGAATCAGATTTCGCCAAACCTGACTGGGCATCAATCCTGGGGGCACGCCGATATGACAGGAGGCACAATTTTCCAGGTACAGTTCTCGCCCCAGCGTGAAAGAGGGCGCAACGCGATCGATGTCGCCGTTGGGGTCGATGAGCACCGATCGCTCGGCTTGGGCGATGACCGATTGGCCAGAATCCGCGATCGGGAGCGAACTCGGCGCGATCGCCCGGGCCAGCCCGACCCCAAACAGCATGGCCAGCAGTGCCAGCAAGAGCGCAACCCCCCAGGATGCACGCCGCGATCGGATGAGATGCCCAAATTTGCTGTCTGCCATGCCCGATGGTTGCCGTGAAGGATTTAGAGGAAAGAAATGGGTGGGAGCTAGTCTACGGAAATCGTTTGCAGGAGCCGATCAACCACCGTGCGGGCGTTTTTGCCCCCAGCGGGAATCAGACGGTGCGCCAAAACCGAGAGCGCCAATTGTTTCACGTCATCGGGCAAAATATAATCCCGATTCTGCAAGAAGGCGAGGGCTTGGGCGGAACGTTGCATGGCAACCGCGCCCCGGGGACTGACTCCAAGGGTGATTTCGTCATCTTGGCGGGTCGATCGCACCAGGCGCAAGATATAGTCCTGGACTGCGGCGGAAACCTGCACTTGGCGACAGGCCTTTTGCAGTTCCCGCACCGACTCCAGCGTAATGCAGGGTTGCAAATCTTGGTCGATCGCCCCCATCTGGTGTCGCTGCAACATCCGCAGTTCATCTTCCGCCGACGGATAGCCTAGGGAAAAGGACAGGGCAAAGCGATCCATTTGGGCTTCCGGCAGCGGAAACGTCCCTTGATACTCGATCGGGTTTTGGGTCGCAATCACAAAAAACGGCTCCGGCACGGGCCGCGACAACCCATCCAAGGTCACCTGCCGCTCTTCCATCACTTCCAACAACGCCGCTTGGGTGCGCGGTGTGGCCCGGTTAATTTCATCGGCCAACAGCACATTGCTGAAAGCGGGCCCCGCCACAAACTCGAATTGCCCCTTTTGGGGATTCCAAATATTAGTACCGGTCACGTCGGCGGGCAACAGGTCGGGGGTGCATTGCAAGCGCTGGAACTTACCATCAATCGATCGCGCTAGGGACTTGGCCAACAGCGTTTTGCCCACCCCGGGCACATCCTCCAGCAGCGCATGGCCACCCCCCAGCAACGCCACCAACACAAGCTGGATCGCCCCATCTTTGCCAACGATCGCCCGTTGGAGATTGTTCTGAAGTGCTTGCAGTGCCTGTTTGTGCGACTCGATCGTCGGCGAACTTTCACCCATAATTCAATCCTAAAATTTGGCCGAATTGGGCCGAACTTGGCAACGCCAGCTCCAGAGCTTCCGCCCTGAGGGTGCAACCCCAAGGACATGGCCCCAAGCCATCGGCAAGCCATCGGCAAGCCATGAAACTGTCGGCCTGAAGGCGGCGGAGGGGCTGGGAAACCAAGCCTTCCGTCAGCTTAACTTAAGGGAACGGCAGTGAGGTGATCGCGGGCCTGTTGACGATCCTGCTCAATTTGAGTTTTCAGGTCTGCCAAAGATGCAAACCGCTGCTCTGGGCGCAGAAAATCAACTAACTCGATCGTCACCCATTGTCCATACAAGTCCCCTGACCAATCCAGCAGATGCACCTCCACGGTCACCGCCGCCTGTTCACCGACCGTGGGCCGCCGACCAATATTCGTGACTCCCGGCCGCACGGAACCATCGGCCAAGGTGACCCGCACCGCATAGACCCCCAATCGGGGCAGTAGTTTTTCCGGGGGAATGGTTAAGTTGGCTGTCGGGAAGCCCAATTGCCGTCCCAGTTGTTGACCCGCTTCCACCCGTCCGGCGATCGCGTAGGGCCGGCCCAGGAGCGCTTGGGTCTTATGCACATCCCCATCCCCAAGGGCGGCCCGAATCCGGGAACTGCTGATGCGCCCTTCTTGGTCAGACATCAGCGACACAATTTTGACCGGCACGCCAAATTCGGCGGCAATTTCTCGCAGGCGATCGGCTGTTCCCGATCGACCCCGGCCAAAATGAAAGTCGGCCCCCACGGCGATCGCCCGGGCCTGCAAGCCCCGAATCAGGATCTCCACCGTAAAATCTTCGGGGGTTAAATCCGCCAGCGATCGACCAAAGGGCAAAATCACAAATTGCTCAATGCCCAGGTGATCGAGCACCTGCGCCTTCTCATCCATCGGCGTGAGCAAAGGGTGCGATCGCCCACTGAAAAACGCCTTGGGGTGGGGCGAAAAGGAAACCACCGTGCTCACCGGCATCGAACCTGGCTCAGCGGCAGAATCACTTGGGTCGATCGCCGGGCCATTCAAAATGGGCGCAATTACCCGTTGGTGACCCCGATGCACACCATCAAAATTACCGAGTGCGATCGTGGTCGGCGACAGTACCGAATCCAGTGCAGACGTGATCCAAACCAATAGGACTCTCTAAGCTCCCCGAACAACAAACTCCTGCGAGCTGCGCCCTCTAGATCGATCGACAACCTAGAGTGATGACCTAGACCGAGATCCAGGTTCATGACTCCGATGCATTACCTAGCTCAGGACTGGCTAGCTCAAGACTTACTAGCTCAAAACCCGATCGCGGCAATCTCAGCTTAGTCCAGGTGTGCAATCTAGGGATGGCTGTCAGTCATCTAGGCGAGCACCGTCACCTCTGGGCGAATGGTCGGTTGTTCCGGTCGTCGGGGGGTCAGTTGAATTGTCATCCCCTCCATTGCAATCAACGCATGGGGGAAAGCCGCCGCCGCCTGCCGACCCATTTCATCCAAGAAGGCATCCGTGTGCAGAGGATCATGATGGAAAATGACCAACTGGTCAACATTGGCCGCCTGCGCCACCTTCACCGCCTCTTGCCAGGTGGAATGGCCCCAGCCCACCTTGCTGGTCTTAGGCGAATTGTATTCATCATCGGTGTAGGTGGCATCGTAAATCAGCACATCCGCATCCTTGGCCAGGTGCAGCACGTTCTCATCCAGGCGATCGGAAAAATGTTCCGTATCGGTGACGTAAGCCACAACTCGCCCTTGCCAGGTGATGCGATAGCCCACCGCTTCGCCAGGGTGATTGAGAGACGCATTTTCCACATGCAGATCATCGATCGCGATCGTGTCTCCCACCTGCATGTCATAAAAGGCCAAATCCGCCCCCATCACTTGCAGGGGAACCGGGAAGTTGGGATGCAACATTTGGTCGTTCATGCGCTGCTTAATCGTCGCCCCATTGGGCGCGGGCGCTCCATAGATGTGGAAGCGATTGCCCTTGATAAAAGCAGGCACAAAGAACGGAAAGCCTTGAATGTGGTCCCAATGACTGTGGGTGAAGAACATGTGGGCTTCAACGGGCATCTCGGCTAGCATGGACTGCCCCAAGACCCTTAACCCCGTACCACCATCAAAAATCAACCGACGATCGCCCACGCGCATTTCGACACAGGGGGTGTTACCGCCGTATTTAACCGTCTCAGGGCCGGGGCAGGGAATACTGCCACGAACACCCCAAAAGCGGATCTGGAACTGGCTGTTCGGACTGGACATGGGTAAGCGGATAAGCCAAATTTCAGTGCAGAGTGACGCTCCCCGATGCCATACAGCCTAGCGCGATCGGTCGCATGACTGGGGAAAACATTGCGGTGGGTCAGCAGATGGAGATTCAGGCGGAATTCATACGGAGCATGACCAACGATGTTTGCCGAAAGCATTGCCGAAAACAACCGACGGTCGCAGCCCGGCCCTAGGCATAGATTGCATTGCTAAGGAATGCATCTCTAGAATTTTCAGCAAGAATTCCCAGTGAGGAATCTTGGCTTGAAGCTCTAGATTGACTTTGCATTAGGCCAATTGATGCACAGGGATTCGCAAGATGCAAGGTGGTTGGACTGTCACCCAGGTAGAGTCTGGTGAAACCAAAACTAGAGTAAAGCCGCATTCGCACAGGCGAGGTGATTTAAATCAAAGCTTGTCCCGATTGCCGTCAGATTTGTAGTCTGGGATAGCATTTGGGCAATTCTAAAATTTTCATCGACCTAGAGCTTTGACCCAGATCCTCGACCCAGATCCTCGCCTCAGATGCCAAAGCTATGTTGGGCCCTGAGCGGCTCCGCAACCTCTGGATCCAGATCCTGAATCCGGATGACGGATTGATCAGACAGATCAATCAGCAAGCGTGAAATTCCAGCAGCGCTGGGTGACTTCGATTGTGACCCGTTGGGCCCCGATCGTGCCAGGTTATGACCCGACAACTATATTGACCTAATCTGACTCAATTGGGCACTAGCCGTTTTGACGAATCGGAACCGATGGCGGGTGGGGGTTGCCCAAGGAAGCGATCGAACCTGAACCTGTTGAACCTCCCAGCATCTTAGCTGACATTCTCCGCCGGCCTGTGAGGGAGAACACAGGCGATCGGGGCAATTTCAGCAAGGATTTAGGGTAGGTTATCCCTCGTTTCGCAGATTGGGGAACAGCGTCCGGAATCCTTAAGGCTTCCAGCGCAATTCCGACCCAGATGATTTGGGCCAAGCGCCATCGCCAAACCTCATGGCCCAGACTTGGCTAGGATCCCTGTGGTCAAGATCTGCCGCTAGACATCGGAGCCGTCTTTGGTTCATTCTGGGTCTGATCTGACCGGGCTTGATTGGATTGGAGGACAAGCGGAGGCTAGCCCCTACCATTGGCTTGGGCTGAGTCCACCGATCGGGGGTCATCCTGGAGTCATGGCCTGAGAGCGATGACTGGGGAGCGATGAACTTGGGGAGAACTGCTGGGGCGTAAGTCTGCCTGGGCTGTGCCTCTGTTTAAGCTTTCCTGGAGATCTCCATTTTTGATCCCTGCGCTGTTGACTGCGGGTGTGGCTGATCGTGATCCAACTGCTACTTAGTCTATTGAATTGCTCTAACCAGTGCCATTAGGAGACCATTTACCATGCGATCGCGCACTGTCCGAGAGGGGGCCGTTGGTCTGCTGGTGCTATTGGGACTGGGGCTGGTTGCGGTGCTGAGTTTGTGGCTCAGTGAAACCTATTTGGGTCGTCGTCCCTATCGTTTAATTGTTGAGTTTGCCAATGCCGATGGGCTGAAGGTTGGCTCGCCGGTTTTGTTCCGTGGTGTACCGGTTGGCAAGGTGACGGACATCCGGGCGGCTTCCAATTCGGTTGATGTGGTGATTGAGGTTGAAAATCCGGAGTTACGAATGCCTCGCCAATCCTCGGCGGAAGTCGATCGCACCGGGTTGATTGGCGAAGCATCGTTGGCCATTCGTCCCCTCAACGACAGTCGGCCAGTGCCCACGGTGGGGCCGGGGCCAGCCCAAGGGGATTGTGATTCCCAGTTGCTGCTTTGTGGGGGCGATCGTCTGGTGGGCAGCCCGCCCATTAACTATGGATCGCTGATTCGGGCGATCGTCAAAATTGCGGATTTGATTACGGATCCGACGTTTCAAGGCAAGGTCGATCGAGCCATGGGCAACCTCAACGCCACCACGGCCGAAATTCGCCAGCTCAGTCGAGATGCGGCCAGTTTGGCGCGGTCTTTGCAGCAGGAGGTGCGCACCTTTGGCAACACCGCCCGTTCGATCGCCCGCACCTCAGACACCATTAACCGCGCCACGGGCAGCACCACCACGGCCATTGTCCGCACCGCCAATTCCCTGGAGCAAACCAGTACGAGCGTTAATGGGTTAATTGTCAGTAATCGAGGAAATTTGAGCCGAACGCTGACCAGCTTGGCGGAAACCAGTGCGAGCCTGCGCAATGCGTTGGGAGAGGTTGCGCCCGCCATGCGTCAATTACGCGGTAGCAACCTGCTGCAAAATCTGGATGCGCTGACGGAAAATGCGGCCCAAACGGCGGCCAATTTGCGGGACATCACGGGGGCGATTAAGAGTCCCCAGAGTCTGTTCATGTTGCAACAAACGGTGAATTCCGCGCGATCGACCCTCCAAAATCTTGAGAAAATCACCAGTGATTTGGATGAGCTGACGGGCGATCCACAATTTCGCAGCAGCTTGCGGGTGATTATTACGGCGCTGGGGCAATTTCTGGCCACTACGCAACAGCTTGAGGAACAGGTGCAAGCTCCGGCCCCGGGGCCGGAACGGGCAACGCCGCCCGCCAATCGATCCACCAACCGGCCCGCTAACCGATCCGAGAGTGAACCGGATGTGGATGTGCGGTTTGAGCGTTAGTGGCTTGAGCGTTAGGGATTTGGGCGAGTGTTCGTGAAGAAAGCCGATCGGCCGCTTAATCTGCTTCGGGAGCCTCGTAGTCCGGGGGAAAATCCGCTGCGGGCCACAACAATCGCAGACCCATAATCGCAAACCCGATCGCGGCGGCGGCCTTCACCAAGCGGGTGGGCAAAAGTTGGGCCGTGCCCTCGCCGATCACAACCCCAATCAGGCTGGCGAACACCAGGGCGGCCGCCGTGCCCGCAAACACGGCTCGGGGCGATCGGGAACCGCCACTGAGGGCGATCGCGGCCAGTTGGCTCTTGTCGCCCAACTCCGCCAAAAACACGGTGATAAAACTCAGTCCCAGTAATTGCCAGTTCATTTCCCTACCCTCCAACCATGGCTTCCCACAACAGGGAGACGGATACCATCAACAGAATTGCGCCCACGATGGTTTCCAAGGTTTTGATCGACACCCAACGAGCCAGGAGCTGACCCAACAGCACACCAACCAAACTGGTGGAAATGAGGGCGATCGTGGCCCCCAAAAACACCACCCAAGGTTGATGGGACTCAGCAGCCATCAGCAGAACAGCCACTTGCGTTTTGTCCCCAAATTCCGCCAAAAAGATGGCGATGAAGGTGGAGGCAAAGGCGCTGAGGAAATTGCTGCGGGCGCTGGTGGCGGGCGATTGGGCCGCTGATGGGCGATCGGGTTGTGCCTCGGACTGGGCCGGGGTGAGGGCAGAAGGATCAGACAAGTTCACGGGATCTCGTAACGGCGGCGGGAAACGGCGAAAACAAGGCGAAAACAAATGAGATCAGCAGAAATCAGCAAGAATTAACGCTAATTTTCACAGTGCTTTCATTTTTGATGACCCTATTCTATCGCTGATGTAGCAGATGGTTTGGGGAATTGCGGTTCAGGAATTCCAGCGGGCTGAGAACTGGATCAATGGGAGCCGGGCCATGGCCAACCGGCCCTTCAGAGGCAATTGATTTGACCAGTTCCGCCACAGCGGTGAGTTTGGTGAGTTTACGGAATGGGTGCGCTATGGTTGGGGCGATCGAGCGTTGCCGGAATTACCGAAACCGGACGGCGGCGATCGATCCAACGGGCCAACGGCCCAACAGTGGTGTGAAGGAGACAATCGAACATGTTAGTGCAGCAACAGCCGTCCCTGACTTGGTTGCAGCGCGAGCGGGCCTGGGTGGAAATTGACCTGGCGGCCCTGCGCCACAATGTGCGCCACCTGAAAACCTGGGTGGGCGATCGGGTGGAATTGTTGGCGGTGGTCAAGGCCGATGCCTATGGCCACGGGGCGGCGACCATTGCCCGATCGGCCCTGGCGGCGGGGGCCCAATGGCTGGCCGTGGCCACGATCGAGGAAGGCGGCCAACTCCGAGAAGCCAACATTGATGCACCCATTTTGGTGTTAGGCGCAGCTCACACCGCTGATCAGATCAAGGCGCTGCTGCATTGGAAACTGCAACCCACCCTCTGCACCTTGCAACAGAGTTTCACCTTTGCGGAGGTGCTGAAATCCTTAGGGCGATCGCTGCCGGTACACCTCAACATCGACACAGGCATGGCCCGGCTGGGAACCCGCTGGATGGAAGCCGCTGATTGGGCCCAATGGGTTGCCCAAGCGCCGCCCCTGCGCCTGGCCAGTTTGTATTCCCACTTCGCCACGGCCGATGAACCGGATCCCACGGTGATGCGGCTGCAATATCAGCGATTTCAGGGATTTTTGCAGGATTTTTCCGAACGGGCCCGATCGAGCGGCCTGACCCTGCCCAAAATTCACATGGCCAATTCCGCCGCCCTACTGGCCGATCAGGCTTACCACTTCGATCGGGTGCGGGCCGGCCTGGCGCTTTATGGCTTGGCCCCCGCACCACACCTGGCTGGTATTTTGCCCCTGCGGCCGGTGATGAGCATCCGGGCCCGCATCACCCAACTGAAGACGATCGAACCCGGTGAGGGGGTGAGCTATGGCCATCGTTACGTGGCCCAGCGGCCCACCCGGGTGGCTGTGGTCGGAATTGGTTATGCCGATGGAGTGCCGCGCAACTTGTCTAACCAAATGCAGGTTTTGATTCGCGGGCGATCGGTTCCGCAGATTGGGTCAATCACCATGGATCAGTTGATGTTGGATGTGACAGACTTTCCCGGCGATCTGATGCCGGGTGAAGTGGTCACCCTGTTGGGAGAGGATGCCGGCCAGCAAATTCGGGCAGAAGATTGGGCTGATCGCCTGGGAACCATTTCTTGGGAAATCCTTTGTGGCTTTAAGCATCGCCTACCCAGGATTACGGTTAATGATTAATAGGAGGTTGAAAGATTAATAGGGAGCTGAAATGAGCTGATGGCGGCAATTGCAGGATTTTGGAGAAGCTTTCGCAGATACTAAAGAAATCCTGCTTAACCTTGCGCCCCATCCCGCCCAATGACCTTTCGGGTAAAACTCTCGCTTCATGGTCGCCTGGCAACGGAGGGACTGTTGGCCCGCTTGGACTTGTGGCGCAGCCCCCATCACCAACAAACTTGCGATACTCGCCTGCCGCCCGCACCGGAATTGGTTCAAGTGGCCACGGAATTTTGGGACTTGTGGGCGAGTTATCCCAACCTGCGAATTAAGGTGAAGGGCGTTCAGCGACAGTTGCCCCTTTCTTTGCATCGTCAACAGTGCCAACTCGCGGCCGATCGCCTGCAAACTCTGTTTAACAACTGGTTGGAGGGGGAAAGCTTTCGGGAAATTACCCATGAAATTCTGCGATTTAGCAATCCCGATGATGATTTGTGGCTGTCGATCGCCACGGACGATCGCCATGTGCCAAGGCTGCCTTGGGACGAATGGAAACCCCTGAAAAGTCACCGGCTTGCCTGGGGCTGTTGTCCAACCAGTGGCAAAACACCACCCATTCAGGCGCGATCGGCCCCTAGGGGCTTGGTTCGGATTTTGGCGGTTTTGGGCGATCGGGAGGATTTAGACCTGGATCCCGATCATCAGGCCCTTCAACAACTGAGCCAAGCGGGGCTGGCGGATGTGCAGTTGCTGGACGCTCCGACTCCTGAGCAGTTTTTTGATGCCCTGCGCGATAACCAACCGCAAGTGCTGGTCTTTGCGGGCCATGGCTATCCCGGAACTAGCAGCCGATCGGGTCAGATTGGCCTTAACCTGCGGAACAACATTTCCGTAGAAAACTTCAGCCATGCCCTGGAAGGCGCAGTTCAGCAGGGTTTGCAACTGGCGATTTTTAACTGTTGCCACAGCGTGGACTTGGCGGAAGCACTGCATCGATCGCACCTACCGGCCGCCATTGTGATGCGGGCTTCGGTTCCCGATCTAGTCGCTCAACATTTCCTTAAAGACTTTCTGACTCACTACGCCCAATCGCGGTCGCTGCCCCTATCTCTGTACGAAGCCCGTCGATCGCTCCAACGCTCCAGCGCCCAATATCCAAGGGCCGATTGGTTGCCGCTGGTCTTTCACCATCCCCTGTTAGATTTGCCCACTTGGCCCGATCGCTCCCACTCGGAAGCTGATTTCCAAAGCTGGATTGAACCCGTTAGCCCCAGTGCAGCTCGGCCCAGCAGCGATCAGCCACTGAGGCAGGATCCAATCCAGAAATTCAGCCAGGAACCCAATCAGGAAATCAGTCAGGAAATCAGTCAGAAATCAAGCCAGGAATTAGATCAGGAAATCAGTCAGAAATCAAGCCAGGAATTAGATCAGGAAATCAGTCAGAAATTTAGTCAGGAATCTAGTCAGGAATCTAGTCAGGAGTCAAATCAGAAATTAAATCAAAAACTAAATCAGGCACTGAGTCCAGAAAACAATCAGCGTCCAGAAAACAATCTGCAAATTAGCCCGAAAGTTAGCCCCAAAATTAGTCCGAAACCGTGGCAACTAGTCGGGCAGTCCCTTTTAGCCACGGGGATCACCATTGGCCTAGGCGGCATAATTCAAACCCCGGAATTTTGGGTTTATGATGCAATGTTGCAGCAGCGGCCGTTGGAATTACAAGATCAACGTATTTTGCTAGTCACGATTGATGAGAATGACGTGGCTTATCAAGATCGTCAAGGTTGGCGACGGATTCCAACGGCAGATGGCGGGTTAAATTCCTTGGCTCCGGAGGCCTTGGTCAAGCTTCAGGAGCGACTGGCCACCCTGAAACCCAGCGTCATTGGAGTGGATATTTATTACCCCTGGCCGCTGACCTCCGCTTGGCAAAAGCGCCTCTGGTCAAATCCTCGGGTGGCGGGTCTGTGCAAATTAGCTGACCCAACGGAAGATACTTCGGAAATTCCGGCCCCAGTGGGCTTGACGCGCGATCGGGTGGCTTTTTCTGACCAAGCCAGTGATTCAAAAAGGGTGGTGCGACGGCAACTTTTGGCCATGGCGGTTCCCCAGTCCAGCCAAGCTTGTCAGGCTACCTATAGTCTGAATGCTCTGTTGGTGGATGATTACCTGAAGCAACAGAGGGTGGCGTTTCAATCCGTGGGCGATCGATGGCGGTATGGTTCCGTTACGATTCCCCAAATTACCGCCGGAGCGGGGGGGTATGGGTGGTTTGATGACCAAGGCAATCAACTGCTGTTGGCTCCTCGGCGGGCGGATTGGGTGCGTTTGCCCCTGCGAGAGGTGTTGCAAAGTACCGATCGAATTCCTTGGACTGGTCAACCCAACCCGATCGTATTAATTGGTAATATCCAAGCCAGCTCTGAGGATCGGTGGAAACTGCCGGGTGGGCAGGAGATTCCGGGCTTGGAGATTCAGGCTCACGGCATCAGCCAACTGATAAGCGCGGTGCTGGACAATCGCCCCTTGCTTCAGGCGATCGCTTGGCCGCACAAGTTGGGGTGGATTTTGCTTTGGGCGGGTCTTGGGGCAGGGCTGTTGGCGGTTGGGCAGGCAAGGAACCCGCAGCCTCGTTGGTGTGATCGATTTTGGATCGGGGCGATCGGCTCGCTGACGGTGGGGGCGATCGGGATGATCAGTTTTTTTTGGGCGGCTTGGTGGTTACCGGTGGTGTCGCCCATGGTGGCCATGGGCTTGGTGTTGTTGCCAGTTCCCGGGAGAAAGGGCTGTTCCCAGTTCTCCCGATGGCTTGGCCTGGTGCAGCGACTCCCTAAGCGATTGCTGAGGTCTTCTTGAGGGGCATGGCTAGGCGATCACCCGGTTTGGGTTCCAGGATTTGGGCTGCCAACCCTGCTCCCTGCAATTGGGTCTGAAGCTCGGCAGCATTGCCCTTCGCCCGCAACAGGGACACCAGCAGACCTTCGTATTGCACATCGCCCGCCGCTGCCGTCGGTAACATCACTTGGGGCCGCAGCATGGTTGCCAGCTTCAAGGCGCTGTTGGTTCCCTGAATAATCGGCAAGAATCCCCCGATCGACAGATCCATCAGCGGGCAAAGGGTCACATCCACCGGCCCCAACTCGCTCAACTCCGCCGGGTGATAGCCGTGGGGTTCATAGTAAAGACTTTCGCCGGTTTCGGGCCCCGCGATCGCCCGCAGAATGTAGCCGTTTTCTAGGGTTTTGGGCCCCGTAGGGGAGCCGGTGGTGGCGCGGATGGCCACCTGTTGATCCAGCGTCCAAGTTTGACCGTGATCAAGGGCGATCGCCGTTTGGAATCCCAACTGTTCGGCGACCTTGGCCGCGCTGGGCGATCCCAACACCGGCACGGTGCGATCGATCTGTTCCAAGGTGGGGCGATGGGCGTGATCCTCCAGCCCTTGGGACAGCAAAACCAAGTCCAAATTGGCGGGAATTGGACGGGGGTTGGGATGGGTGGCCTTAAAAAACCAAGCGGCATTCCCAAACATCAGCGGCCCCACAAACCAGGGATCGAGCAAAATGCGCTTGCCCGCCAGTTCAATTAACCAGCTATTGCTATCAAACCAAGTGAGGTGCATGGGTGCGATCGGGAAGTTTGCGAGTGGATCTGCCTTGTATCGTAGCGCTGGATTTTGACTGTCGATCCTGTTCCTCATCGCTCGTCCACTGGATGGCTAACTGGCGCGATCGGCAAACGTTCGATCGTCCTGCCAACCGCGATCGAGCAAACCACGCAGGGCCCGCCGACAAATATAAGCCGTGGCTCGGGTGGCAGACTCCCGCTGCCAACGCTGGCAACAGTCCCAAACAAACTGCGGCTGCGATTTGGCCGCGTCATTGAGCCAATTGGCGACGCTGTTTTGCACATACCGTGCAGGATCCGCCCGCAGGGGTTCCAGCAGCGGCAACCCTAAAGATGGCTCGCGCTTCAGGGCTTGGATGTGCGCACACCACACGCCCCGCGGCCGGGTTAACTCCGTGGCGAACCGACGCAGATTGGCCGATGGGTGAAGCGTCCAGGGAATTAACTGGGCGATCGCCAGTTCCAATTGATGGGCCGCATGGGGCCGCAACGCCATCCAAGCCCACTCCCGCACATTAGCGTTGGGATCGTCCGCTAAGTTGGCGATTTGGGCCAGGCGATCGGGCAACGACAGCCCCGGAGCCAAGCCCACCATCATTGCAGCCCAACTGCGGGCCGTGTCACTGCGGTGGGTGGCAAATCGCTCCGAACCGGCCAAACCATACCGATCGAGCAGCAGTTGCCCGACAATTTGCATCCGAGCCTTGATTTTCAAGTGGTCATGGGCGGTCACCTGTTCCAAAATCGGCGCTCCCACGTCGGGGGCGATCGCCCGGAGCAGTTGCCCATGGTTGATCGCCAGCACTTCCGTGAGGGTCACCGCCTCCAGCGTCCCGTGGTTCAGTTGCTGCAAAATAGCCGGGGCAATTTCTGCGATCGACTTCGCACCGGTACGCGCCGGAGCCGGGGAAACGGGACAAGTTTTCATGCCAGATATTGTCATGCCAGATACCAGTGGGTGAGGTCAGCCGGGGAGGTCAGGCTTGGATCCAGCAGCCGATGCGACCACCTGCACCAGATCCTAGTGAGGCGATCGCCCAAAAACAAATTTCAGTCAGAAATTCCAATCAGGAATGGGCTGCCCCTCGCGCCAATGGCTGATTAACCCCGAAAACTGCGGCTAGGGAACCTGTCAATCAACTGACCAATTACTGACCCATGAATCATGGGTTCAATGAGCACTGATTCAGGATGAATCATCCGGTGATTTCAAATGCTTTAAACACCTTTTTTTCAAGGAATGTTTTAAAACAACATCAAAGTCAAAAATGATTGCGATCGGGCCAGCATTCCGCTAAAACTAGTGACTGTCGTGGGCAGTGACACCCATCAAAGTTGACGAAACCGGCTGGGTTCATCGAACTCGCGGGGGAACTCAAAAGATTGGGTTGCTGCCAACTCCCGATCGCCCGGGGAGCCTTGGCCCAAGATTTTGTTCTGCATGGTCATCGCGTACCCCATCCCTGGCCCGATCGCCCGATGGTCGAAACTCAAACCGACCATTTCTAGATGCCCGAACACTAATGAACCCTTCAATTTCTCAAGGCTTCAATTGCCCAATATTTCAACAGTGAATGATTGAATCATTGGATGATGGAAAATTTTGAGAGATTCTAGTCAGGCTTCATTAGTCCTGCGCAGTGCCCCTAAATATCTAACCTGACTCAACAATTCATCTAAGATTCCTTGGATTCAGTTGAATGAATTCATTCAATTCGTCCATGCTTGTTCATGAGCTGAGGGTCATTGACCAAAGTTTGTGAACCCGATCGCCAATCATTCTGTTTTTCTGGGCAAAGTCTCTAGCCAGTTTTCGAGGGAGCCAGAGGTGCAATTAACTTCCGGCTCGCTTAGGCTGCTGTGAACTGGAAAAACTGAAAACTCGCGATTACCCATTGCGATGATTGGTGAACATGGGCTGATGATTGATCGAGAATCAATCTTTGAATTGTTGTGAGATATGGCGGCTATCTGTGTTGGGCAAGGGTGATTTTTGCTGTTTTGCTGCCTGGAATAATTACTACGATGGCCAAAGTCGAGTGGAGCGATCATTTCTGTATTGGTGACGATCGAGTGGATCAGGAGCACCAAGACATTTTTGAGTTAGTGAATGAGTTGCAGAGTGCTATCGATCGTCAGGAATCGATGGACCAGCTAGCGATGATGTTGGAAAAATTGGCTGAACACACGATCGCCCATTTTCAGCATGAGGAATCACTCATGCAGGATCATGCTTATCCGGGACTCGATCGCCACAAGCATTGCCACGATCGCCTAATTCAGAAAGTGACCAAACTGATTCAGCAGTTTCAAACGGGTGAAACCAGCGCTATTCAGAATCTGATGAATTTCCTAGCTGATTGGTTGCGCCACCACATCAAGGGCGAAGATCAGAAAATGATTCAGTTTATGCAACAAAAGCACCACCAACTCACGACGGTCGGTAAAGCAGGTGAACTGATTGGGATTTAATGGGAAATTCATTGGGAATTCATTGGCCTTTGATCAGGAATTGGCTTGAAAATTTGCCAAAGATTCCACAATGACCCGAGCAACGGTTTCCGTCGAAAAGTGCTCCATGGTGGTGGCGTATCGATCGAATTGTCGATCGATGCCCATCACCTGTTGAATCGCGGTTGCCAGGGCCGTCGCGTCCCCGATCGGGATTGTTTGCACTGCGGGTAATTCACCAAAATCCACCGTGGAACCCACCGCTTCAGTGGCAATGAAGGGTAAGCCCGCTTGCAGACCTTCGTTAATCACCAATCCCCAGGTTTCTCCTGCCCGATTAGAGGGCAAAATCAGCACATCTGCTGCTAGGTAAAAGGGGGGTAATTCCTGCTGATTCCGAAAACCTAAAAACTTGACTGCCAAGTCCGGCATAGTTTCCGCCTGGGCTTCCAGTTGTGGTTGCAATTCCCCAGCGCCCAAATACAGAACTGCTAATTGGGCTTGTAATGCTGGGGGTAATTGGGCGATCGCCTGAAGAATTAAACCGGGATTTTTTTTGGGAATTAATTTACCGCTAAAGAGCAAAACAGTTCGCTCTGGATTAAGCCAAAGGGCGGCGCGGGTTTTGGCCCGAATCGTTTGTTTTTTTTCAGGAGATAAATCTGCGAACCGATCGGGCACGCAGTAGTAAGCCATGGCAATTCGGCTGGCGGGGATGCCGTGACGAATCAGGTGCTCGCGGTTCAGGGAGCCGATCGCCACGGCCGAATCAAACAGCCCATACAGCAACCGATAAACCAGCGATCGCACGAGGCTTTTCCAGCCCTGGCGCGGCACTGCCTGATCATTGGTTTCCACCCGCAAACTGCAAGGAATTTTCCGAAATTTGGCGGAAATGACAGCGGTAACAGCTCCCTTATAAATCAAGCTGTGAATCAGCAGGTGATCGGGTTTTTCTTGGCGCAAGAGGGCCGGAAAACCGGTGGCTCGCAAACTCCAAAAACCTTTGGGTTGCTTTGTTTGGTTGGGATTCAAAACGACCGATCGATAGCCATTAAGTAGGGGTTCATCCCAAGCAATACTTTGGCCAAACTCCCGATCGCGATAGCCCTGAATTGAAAAATCCGAGAGATAAACCACCAACAATTCATCACCTCTGGCGGCCAATTCTTGGGCCATGCACCGAAATACCGGAGCGTGATATTGCACCGGATGGGAAGCCAAAACCAAAAGCTTCATTGTTAGACCTGTGAGACCTATCTATTGCATTCGATCGACAATGCGATATTGCACCGCTTCAGCCACGTGGCCCGGTTCAATCGTCTCGCTTTGTTCTAAATCCGCGATCGTTCGGGCCACTTTCAGGATCCGATCGGTCGCCCTTGCCGATAATCCTAACCGTCGAATTGCGTTTTCCAATAGCGATCGAGTTTGATCCGTCAGGGCACACCAGCGGCGAATCTGGCGACTTTGCATTTCCGCATTGCACTGCACGGGCGATTGCGATTCCTCTTGGGCAAAGCGAGACTGGGCCACCTGCCGCGCCGCCAACACCCGATCGCGCACGGCCGCCGAGGGTTCTCCACCGCTCGATCGGGTCACCTCTTCCGGTTGCAACCGATTCACCACCACCTGCAAATCAATCCGATCCATCAGCGGCCCCGACAGCTTGGCCCAATAGCGTTGGCGCTGCATGGGCGAGCAGGTACAGGCCTGCACCGAATCGCCGTAATAGCCACAGGGACAAGGGTTGGTGCTGGCCACCAGGGTAAACCGCGCCGGAAATCGCACCGTTTGCCGGGCCCGGGAAATGGTCACGCAGCCTTCTTCGAGGGGTTGGCGCAAAAACTCCAGCACGTCCCGCTTAAATTCCGTTAGCTCATCCAAAAACAACACTCCTCGATGGGACAGGGAAATTTCTCCCGGTCGCGGAAAGCTGCCACCACCCACCAGCGAGGGACCAGAGGCGGAATGGTGCGGACTGCGAAAGGGGCGATCGCGCACCAAGGTTCCCCGCTCCTTCAGCAAGCCAGCCACCGAATGAATTCGCGTCACCTCCAGGGCCTCCGCAAAGGTCAACCGGGGCAAAATACCCGGCAACCGCTGAGCCAGCATGGTTTTGCCACTTCCCGGCGGCCCCACAAAAATCAAGTTATGGCCACCAGCGGCGGCAATTTCCAACGCCCGCCGGGCCTGGGTTTGGCCCTTCACATCAGCCAAGTCCAGCAACGCCAAGGGATCGGGCGATCGCCCTTCTGGGGGCGGTTGATGCGGCGCGATCGTTTGCGGTTGGTTCAAAAACCGCGCCACCTCCGACAAATGCTCAAACCCATAAACCTTTAGCTCCCGCACGATCGCCGCTTCGTCCGCATTGGCCGCCGGTAACACCAAGCCCACAATGCCCAACTGAGCCGCTGCCGCCGCGATCGCCAACACACCCGTCACCGGCCGCAAGGCTCCATCCAGCGCCACTTCTCCCACAAACAAGTGATCCCCCAACAGGGCTGCGCTCACTTGTTCAGAGGCGGCCAAAATTCCCACCCCGATCGCCAGGTCAAAACTCGGCCCCTCTTTCCGCAAATCGGCCGGAGCCAAATTCACAACGATTTTGCGCATGGGATAAGCAAATCCGGCATTTTTCAGGGCCGCTTTCACCCGTTCGCGAGATTCTTGCACCGCCGTATCCGGTAGCCCCACGATCGCAATTCCCGGCATCCCATTGGAGACATCCACCTCCACCCCCACCTTCACCGGGTCGATGCCCACCAAGGCCGCACTCCATACTCGGGCTAACATCGATTCCCGATCGCCTCACATTTTTGTGCAAAATCCAGGCTTTAGTGTATCAGCAGCGCCGGTCTCTCGCGAAACGATCTAATTCACTTGTCGGTTTATGATCAGTAAGTTTCTATCCTTAAAGACTCAAGAGGTGTTTGTTGAATTATTCTTATTTAGTACCTTTTTTGATTTATTTAACTATTAATTTAATGATTAATTTTTACTTTAACTTTTGTTGATTTATTTTACTGAATTAAATTACCAATTAGATAAAAAATAACCTAATGAATCAACCGATCATGACTCAATGATGGTTTGTTGGTTGCAATTATGGTTCAGCAATTCAGTAATCAAGAATTTTTTCGGGTATCAAAACGTACCTAGTATTAATATTTCTTGACACAATCGAATTGAACTGATGGCCACAGGAATTCGCTGGATTGATTCCTTCAGCACGCCCCCCTTGATAGACGGAATCTTTCGCCATTTCCAGGAACTTGGATTACCGTAAAGCGAAGATGCAATCTTTCCTGTGGCAGTTTCGTTCCCGTCCTGGGCCACAGATCCGAATCCCTCACCCTTGAGCTTTGAACACCCGAGCCATCCTGGCGATCGCGAATCAGTTCCTATGGTCAGCTCAGAAATTCCACTGACACAAGTTTCATCTCAGTCCCTACCTGTACCCGTGCGCCGCAAGTTTCGTCTCCGTACCACCCTAGTTTTGCCCTTTTTAGTCGAGTTAGTAACCGCCGTGGGGTTGGTGGGTTGGCTGTCGTTTCAGAGCGGCCAGGAAGCGGTGCGGGATTTGGCCAACCAATTGCGCAATGAGGTGACAGCCAGGGTGAGCGATCGGGTGCGATCGTATGTGGAAACTCCCCAGTTGGTGAATCAGGTGAATCGCGACGCGATCGAGCTGGGAATTATTGATTTACAAAAAATTGCCGAAGCTCGCACCTATTTTTGGCGACAAACGATCACCTACAAAAACATTGGCTATGTGGGGTTTGCCAATCAACAGGGACAATATTTGCGGGTGGGTTGGATCAATCGCCTTTCCACAACCGAAACGCCCCAAATTGCCGAACAGCTCGTTCCCGGTGGCGGAAACTTAAACTATTACGAAATTGACGAAAAAGGGCAACGGGCCAAGTTAGCCAAAAGTGTGCCTAATTATGATGTGCGCAAACGGCCCTTTTACGAAGTGGCGTTCAAGGCCGGGAAACCCACCTGGAGCAAAATTTATCTCAACTTTGGCAATCCCCTGTTGCAGATTAATGCCAGCTTGCCCATTTACGATCGCAACGGGCAGCCTGCGGGCATCTTAACCAGCCAATTTGGTACGGATCAGATTCGCGGCTTTTTGCAGACTTTGAAAATTGGGAAAACGGGTCAGGTTTTTATTGTCGAACCCAGCGGCGAGCTGGTGGCCACTTCCTTAAAAGATCAGCCCCTTTGGGTGGAGCAGTCCCAAAAAGCCAAAAAAGAACTACAACGAGTCCATGCGCTCCAAAGTAACAATCAGCTTTTGCGATCGAGCGCTGAGTTCTTATATGGTCAATTTGATCAACTCTCAAATATTCAGCGCGATCATCAGTTTGAATTTTGGCTAAACAATGAACGTCAATTTCTGCAAATTTCGCCCTTCAAGGATGCCTATGGATTAAATTGGCTGATTGTGGTGGTGGTTCCTGAATCGGATTTCATGGCCAAAATTAATGAAAACACCAGAAACACGATCGCCCTTTGCTTTCTAGCGCTTTTAGTTTCGGTTCCAATTGGAATTTTAACGGCCCGTTGGATTACCCAACCCATTTGTCGAATTGCCCAAGCTTCGGGAGAAATGGCCAAGGGCAATTTAGAGCAAACCGTTGCCAGCAGCCCGATCATTGAAGTCGATCGCCTGGCAGATGCTTTCAACAGCATGGCCACCCAACTTCAGCAGTCCTTTGAAGAATTGGAGCAACGGGTGGAGCGGCGCACCGCTGAACTGCGCAAGGAGAAGGAGCGATCGGAATTATTATTGCTAAATATTTTGCCCAGTCGGGTGGCGGATCAGCTCAAGGATTCCAACGAATCACCAGCGGAACAATTTGAAGAAGCAACGATTCTTGGTCGTACGTCAATCTAAT
>NZ_LIRO01000108.1:0-35985 GCF_002742025.1 Limnothrix sp. PR1529 | reverse complement strand
CCCTTATCCCGAACTGACGTTGGGTTAGCTCCTAGACTGGTTTGGGAATCGCCCTGGGCATGGAACCGGGCGCATGAACGGTTTGATCAACAGGATGGAATGGACGATGGTGAGTTTGGGATTGCGAGAGCGTTGGCAGTCAGTGCGATCGAACTGGCGGCACTTGGCTGGAGGCTGGGCGATCGGCTCCCTGGCTTGGTTGGCCGCGATCGGCCCCTTGGCAGCGCTGCCCCCGGAGGAAATTGCCCGCAAATTAGAAGCCGTGCCGGTTTTTGCCCTCACCGATGCCCAAGGTACGCCCGCCCTGATTGATGTGGGAAATGCCGATGGCCAGCGCACAACGGTGGCTCGGATGTTTTTGAACCCGCAAGATGCCCAAGAGTGGCTGAAGCGACTGCAAGCAGGAGCCGTGAGTTCATCCAGTGAATTACGGGTCAATGCCATTCCCCTGTCGGCAATCTATGAGCTGTTGCAGAAGCCATCCACCGAATATCAATTGCAACTAATCCCTGATTTGGAAGAGGTGAAATTAGCCCGGGAACTGTTGGCATTAAATCAACAACCGCCGGAAAAATTGCAGGGAATTCCACTATTTTTGGTCACCGCAAGCGATGGGTCAGCCCCTACCTATGTCACGGTCGATCGGGATGGAACGGAAGAAATTCGCTTCTATATGGATCGGGCCCAAGCAGAAGTGGTAGCCAAAACCTTTGCAGAGCAAAATCCCGAGCTAGCCGCCACTGTTCAAATTCAGGTGGTGGATTTTGATGAGTTTCTTTCGGTTCTTTCGGAACGGGAAGACGAGTGGCTATCGCGGGTGCGGATTATCCCGTCCCAAAATGCCCAGGCGTTTTTTGAAGCCATGGGCAACTAGGCTGTTTTTGAAACCCAAACCAAGCTTGAACCGTTGATTACCCCCAAAACAAAGCCCCCACTCACGAACTGAGCAGGGGCTTTGCGATCGGGCAATGAAGGCACGAAGGAACCTAGGCAGCAAATCCTAGAAGTTCATTTCGGCGGCTTGTACCTTTTCCACCTGTTTCTTCTTCAGCACCAACAGGATTTGGGTGATCATCACCGCCACAAACAGGGCCAGCAAACCCAGGACGCGGTTGGGATCTTGCAGCACGATTTCCGTGTCGGTTTGGCCAAAGCCGCCCACGTTCGGATCGTTGGTAATTGCTTGACCAGCCGTCACCACATCGCCTTCCTTGACGATCGGTTGCGGGCCAGCGGGGATAGCATCTTCCACCGCCGAGCCATCTTCCTTGATGATGGTCACGAGGTAGCCACCGTCATCGGTCTTGGCGATCGAGCCGATCGTGCCAGCCGCCGAAGCGTTGTAGACCGTGTTGTTGCTCTTGTCACCCGTGGGGTAAACCTGGCCGCGGCCACGGTTGCCACCCACATGCACGGCGTACTTGCCGAACTTGATCGCCTTGTCCTCAGCGGGGTTGGGCGACAGCACGGGGAACACGATTTCTTGGTATTGATCGCCGGGCAGCGGGCCTACGATCACCACGTTATCTTGACCATCCGCGTAGGACTGGTAGAACAGGCCTTCGGTCTTTTCCTTCAGTTCTTCAGGAATGCGGTCTTCGGGGGCAATCTTGAAGCCGTCGGGCAGCATCAACACCGCACCCACGTTCAGGGGGCCGGGTTCACCCGTGCCGGTCACTTGCTGCACGCTGGTGTCGTAGGGGATTTTCACCACGGCTTCAAACACGGTGTCGGGCAGTACCGATTGGGGCACTTCCACGATCGTTTCTTTCTTAGCCAGGTGACAGTTGGCGCAAACGATTCGGCCCGTGGCTTCCCGGGGGGTTGCCGGAGCCACTTGTTGGGCCCAGAACGGATAGGCCATGGCAGCCTGGGGAGCTACGAAGTCGCCACCGATCAACAGGGCGATCGCGGCGATCGCGGCGATCGCACCGCGAGTCAAAACCTTGAAAGCAGTCTTCATGAGTTGTCTAAAAAGTACGGTCAGCCGCGATATTGATGAGCAATTGTAGAAATTACGACCACCAGGGTTCTTCGCCGGTGCGGAAGTCGGTTTCCGGCCAGGGGCTGAGGCTCACGTTGTCGTCATCAACCGACACGTGGGCCAAGGCGAGGGACAGGGGCGCGGGGCCGCGGACAACTTTGCCTTCGTTGTTGTACTGGGAACCGTGGCAAGGGCAAATAAATTTATTGGCGCTGGCGTTCCAGGGCACCACGCAGCCCAGGTGGGTGCAAACGGCGTTCAGACCGTAGTCGGCGATCGCGTCTTTGCTGTTGACGATGAGGTAGGTGGGGTCGCCCTTGAGGCCTTGCACCAACACCCGATCGCCCACGTTGTGCTCGGCCAGGAACGAGCTGAGTTTAACGCTGTTGCCCAGAGCATCCTTAGCCGCTACGCCGCCACCAGTACCACCGGTCGAAGGAGGAATGAAGTAGCGCACAACGGGGTAAAGCGCGCCCAGGGCGATACCCGTTGCCGAGCCAAAGGTCAGAAAATTCATGAACTGGCGGCGACCCATGCTGGGTACGTCCGCAGGGCTGGAAGCTTGAGCCATAATGCCTACTCGCGTGCCTTCTCTTGGGGGTTCTATAACGAATCTTAAAGATTGTATGACTGCAAGGGTGGGGTTTGAACGGGTCAAACAAAGCCACCGCAATTGCTAGGGTATTATTGCATCTCTCGGGCCAGGTGATCGCGTTGCTGAGGGGCGATCGGGCGGTCGCAACAGATCCGTATAAAACTTCATATTGCGTTACAAATAATAATTCATCTCCCTCAACAAGGGGCTGAGAACCTGCCATTGAATCGTCTAAAACCCTGATTCCACCGTTACGATCTCGTGGAGGACAAGGGGCTTAAGCCCCTTGTTGCGACGATTGGGGCACGGAAAATTAACCATTTCAGCCTCACATCGAGAAATGACGACAGGCCCTAAAGCCCCTTGTTGTCCTGGGGCCGGTTTCAAACCGACCCAACCCCCGCCACACCCTTTATCACCATCACTCGATCGCGCCATGACTGGTCAGGACTTACACCAATGGATTGTGGACAAGTGGGGCTTTTCCTACGATGTGCAAGTCCGCAAAATCAAAGACAAAATTTTTGTGCAGGTGATGTGGCGCTACCTGGAACAGATGTCGTTTCCGATGACGGAAGCGGAATATTTTGAGCATCTGTCCACGGTGGCCACCTACATCCAAGGCTGGGGCGCGGCGGAACAGGTGCGATCGTTTATTGAGACCACTAAGAACCGGCCCCGGCAGGGCAAGGCCGTGAGCATTCCGATCGACCTGGGCGATCGCGCCTCCGAGTGGCTACTGGATCTGCCCTAGGGCTTGGTCGCCACCAACACGCCCATCAAGCCGCCCACCAAGGGATAGTGCCGCACTGATCGAAAGCCGATCACCTGGGCCCGCTGCACCTGCTCGCGTCCCACGGGAAACCGCTGCAAACTGGGCAGGATGTATTCGTATTCAGCCGTTGTGCCAAATTGCTGGGCGACGGGAACCACCAGCCGATCGAGATAGAGTTGCTGAAATTGCTGGGCGATCGCGCTGTCGGGCCGATGGAAATCCAAAGCCGCCAAGGTCGCGCCGGGTTTCAGAACGCGATATAGCTCCCGCAGGGCTTGGTCAAAGTCGGTCACATTCCGCAAGCCATAGCCCACCGTGGCGCAGTCAAATTCCCGATCGGCAAAGGGCAAATCCAGCGCATCCGCTTCCACCCAGGCGATCGGGGCCAACGGCCGAAACCCCTGGGGTCGCTCCCGAGCGCGATCGAGCATTTGCGCCGAAAAGTCCGCCCCCACCACCTGACCGCTGGGGCCCACCGCCGCCGCCAACCGCAGGGCCAAGTCACCGCTGCCACAGCAAAGATCCAACGCGCGATCGCCGGGTTTTGCGCCGCTCCATTTCACGGTCATCTGTTTCCAAACCCGATGCAGCCCAAAGCTCAACCAATCGTTGAGATCGTCATAAACGGGCGCAATCCGGTTAAAGATGCCTTGGACGCGATCGGCGGAAGCAGTCATAGGAACCCGAAAAATCCAAAAATTATGGTTGTCTTGAATCGTTTTAAAAAAAGGGAAATCAACCCCCAATTCCCGTAGGGGCGCACCGATGTGCGCCCTCGATCGATTGAGCCGCAATTACTGAGGGCGCAAGCGTTGCGCCCCTACCGGATTGGGTTGAATTGATTGAGGGCGCAAGCGTTGCGCCCCTACCAGATTGGGTTGCTTAATCGACAAAGGCCGATCGCGCCTGTTGGGTTTGTTCATAGCAGGTCTGGAGCGCGGTCCAATCCTGTTGATCGATCGCCCCGATGATCTGATCCAGTTGGTCACGATAGCGCTGGAGCGATCGCAGCAATTCCGGCCGGTTGAATTGGGCCATCATCACCCCCAGTTCTGGATTGCCACCGCCGACCCGGCTGGTGTCCCGAAATCCCGAACTAGCCAAGGATTGAGCCAATGCCAGGGTTTCGGGATCTTGTTCCGCCCCGCAGGCCGCAATCAGGCTGGCGCTAATCGCCACGGGCAAGTGGGAAATCCAAGCCACGGCCCGATCGTGTTGTTCCGGGGTGCAGCGGTACAGGGTCGATCGCAAATCCTGCGCGATCGCCGTGACCCGGGCGATCGCCTCGGTGGGGGTGCGATCGGTGGGCGTAATCGCGAAGGGACGACCCACAAACAAGTCCGGCAGGGCCGCTTCGATGCCGCTGTCCGCCGTGCCCGCCATCGGATGGGCCCCGACAAAGTTGGGCCACAGGGGTTCGATCGCCTGGACGATCGCCTGTTTCACCGACCCCACATCGGTCAGCACCGTGTCGGAGTTGAGGTGGGGAATTAGTTGGCGCACCGTCGGTTCGATCGCCCCGATCGGCGTACACAACACCACTAAATCGGCTTCGGCCAGCAGCGACAGTTCACAACCCGCCCGATCGGCAATGCCCAGCTCGATCGCCCGGGCCGCCGTTTCCGGCCGCCGCGCCACCCCCAGAATTTCGTGCCCCAAGGGCCGCAAGGCCAAGCCCAGCGACCCACCAATCAACCCCAAGCCAACCACACCAACCTTCATAGGTCTCCAGTCCCAAAACAATGGGGCACGGCACGGCCGCACCCCAACCCCACAGCAATCTGGATGATTCGGATGATCCGATGGTTGGCCCCTAGGACACCACAAAGGCGATCGCCATCACCCCGAGCACCAATCCCAGACCCAGAGCGCCCAAAACCACATAGTTCCGCTTTTCCGTTGAAGAGGGCGTGTCAGCGGTATACATCTTCGGTTCTTTGGCGAAATTATTCAGGCGACCGCCATCTTCCGTGGTGTAAGGCATTTGTTACAGTCCTTTGCAATTGTTAGCAACACAGCATTAATTCGCCACTGTAACAAACATCGACCGGCCCCGGTCAAGAGTCATCCTTAGCTGCTGGTCACCAAACCGGTCAGGGGTGAGCTAGCGCTAGCCAATCCCTTCACCGGAATTCGCCCGGCTAAATAGCCCAACCGACCGGCCGCCGTACCCAGGGCCATGGCCCGCGCCATGGCGGCGGGGTTTTGGGCCTGGGCGATCGCGGTGTTAATCAACACGGCCGAAGCCCCCAGTTCCATCGCCTGGGTGGCTTCGCTGGGCGTGCCAATCCCCGCATCCACCACCACGGGAACCTTGGCGTTTTCCACAATGATTTGAATATTGGCGGCGTTTTTCAGGCCCTGGCCCGACCCGATCGGGGAACCCAAGGGCATCACGGTGGCGCAGCCCGCCTCTTCCAAATGCTTGGCCAAAAGCGGGTCGGCGTTGATGTAGGGCAATACGGCGAAGCCTTCTTTCACCAACTGTTCGGCGGCCCGCAAGGTTTCGATCGGGTCGGGCAGCAGGTATTTCAAATCGGGGATCACTTCCAACTTCACAAAGTTGTTGTCCTCTTGGCCCAGCAGCTTGGCCATCTCGCGCCCCAGCCGCGCCACCCGAATCGCCTCATCGGCCGTTTGACAGCCGGCCGTGTTGGGCAGCATCCAAATTTTTGACCAGTCGATCGCCTCAGCCAAGCCTTCATGGCCTGGGGCTTGGGTTTGCACCCGGCGCACGGCCACAGTCACAATTTCGCAGTCACTCGCGGCAATACAGGCCTGCATTTGCTCGATGCTGCGATATTTACCCGTGCCGGTCATCAGGCGCGATCGAAAGGTGCGACCGGCGATCGCCAGGGGCAAATCAGACACCAAATCAGTAGGGATCCAATCTTGGGCCGCAAGCGTCGGTGCATTGGAAATCTGCGTCATGGGAAATCCTGGCTGGAAATAAGCTGAGAGGGCGAACCCTTATTGTCTAACCAGTCGGACGCTCAAGGGGGTGGGATTTTTCGATCAGCTGGGGGCAGTCCTCGCGATCGTTGCGATCGCCCTGCGCCACCTCTTTGAATCCTGTGGGCACTGAAGTTGAACGAAAACCGGAGTACGATCGAATCGAGCCGAATCTGTTTTGCTGGATGCTTAACTTCAGCGAACCATCGGCCAATGATGTGCAGATTTTGGATGCTGCTTAATCCAGAAATTGCCCTTCAATTGCCCTTCCTATGGTTATCTTTGGAGTTTAAATTATCTTTGTTTTGGTCTTGTTTGCCTTGAGCTTGACTGCTTGGATTTTGACTGATTGTTGCTGTTTTCTTGTCGCGTCCTATGGCCGGAACTGAATCCTCGATCGCCCCACCCACTAGCACGCTCAACGCTCCGATCTTGCTCGTGGAAAGTGATGATTCGATCCTCGATCGGGCCATGACGGATCTCAAAAACGCCGGGTATGCCGTCGCCACGGCCAAGGATGCCCAAGCCGGTTTGACCTATGCGCGAGACTTGCCCGTCTCCCTGATTGTGGTCGATCGGCTGTTGGTTCCCGGCGAATCGGGGTTGTGGCTATGCAATCAACTGCGGGAGTTGGGGAACGTGGCCCCCGTGTTGTTGATCATGGCCCGCGATGAAGTGGAAGACCGGGCCGCTTGCCTGGAAGCCGGGGCCGATGACTATTTGCTCAAGCCCTATCGCAGTGAAAAATTACTGGAATTGGTGCGGCTTTATCTACGCCCCACGGAAACGGGTACACCCCTGTTGCACTTTGCCGATTTGGCCCTAGATCTCGATCGCCGCACGGCCATCCGCAACGGCCACACGATCGCCCTAACCATGAAGGAATTTGAGCTATTGCGCTACCTAATGGAAAACCCGCGCGAAGTGCTCACCCGCGAGCAAATTCTCGAAAATGTTTGGGGCTACGACTTCATGGGCGAGTCAAACATCATCGAAGTCTATGTGCGCTATTTACGCCTGAAGCTTGAAGACGAAAGCCAAAAACGCCTGATCCAAACCGTGCGCGGCGTGGGCTATGTGCTCCGAGAAACCTAGGCGATCGCCCCTTTAGTCCAACTCATCAATACAATTTTCTGAAAGCACCATTCAGCAAAGACAACCCAACCAATTCCACTCAGTAGAATCACCCAAAATTTAATCAAACTTCAGTCCAGTCAAATTCCAGCACAAACCCAGAAAAGACAAGGGGCTTCAGCCCCTTGCCCTCGCGATTTTGCAACACCAGAATTAAGGGTTTAAGACCCTCATTTTGAATCCTGGTTTTTGATTCTGAAGCTAGAGCCTAGTGCTCAATTTTCACAGACAGAATCTTGTCATTGGCACGGATTGCATTCACCACATCCATGTCCTCCGTACGACCAAACACCGTATGCACACCGTCCAAGTGCGACTGGGGCGAATGGCAAATGAAGAATTGGCTGCCACCCGTGTCGCGACCGGCATGGGCCATCGACAGGCTCCCCGCCATGTGCTTGTTCGAATTAATTTCGCACTTGATCGTGTAGCCCGGGCCACCACGACCATCACCATTGGGACAGCCACCTTGGATCACAAAATTGGGGATTACGCGGTGGAAGGTCAGACCATCGTAAAAGCCCTTTTCCGACAGATCCACGAAGTTTTTCACCGTGTTGGGAGCATCATTATCGAACAGCTCGATATGAATCGTGCCCTTGGCGGTTTCCATAATGGCGCGCGTCATGCGGTTGCCCCTTGTGTAGTCAGTTGAGATTGTTAGGTTGAATTCCTGGTGACGCGATGCTGGAAATGGGCAATCACAACGAGGTAGCCCACAGCCCGCCACTGTCGCCAAAGAATGCTGTCTGAGTTTACCGCTGCCGGGGAATTTCGATCCCCATACAAGGATTAATCTCTGCTTAATTCACCGTTATTTGACCGTTGATTAAACCTATGCATTCATGCCCGATCGCCCCGGGAATTAACGCTGCATTCGCCCAGCTCGTTTAGGCATGAGTTTGGGATTTTTCCGAGGCCGCAGCGGTCGATCGCACCCAAGTTAACAGCTCCTGAGGATGCTGAAACAGCATATCCGGCTGGCTGTTGCGCAACGCTCGTTCAGAATTAAACCCCCAAGCCACGGAAAGGCTGACCACGCCCGATCGGCGGGCCGCTTCCACATCCCTTGTTTCGTCGCCCACGTAGGCAACGGCTTCGCGCTGAAGGCCGGCCTGCCGCCGCACCCGCGAGATGGCGCGATCCTTGCTAAACAGACGCAAACTGGCATCAATCCAGGTGAAATAGTGCCGCCAGCCCATCAGGGTGAGGAATCGATCGACGGTCGATCGCTGGTTGGAAGTCACAATCCCCAGCCGGTAGCCCGCCGATCGCAGTTCCCGCAACACGTCCTCAATGCCCTGAATGGGCTGGAGGCGATGCAAATCGGCCTGGAGTTCCCGTTTCAGGCAATAGATCAGCCAAGGGCGCTGCCAAGGGGGCACATTGCTGTTTTGCAGCACCATGCGGGAATCGCAATCCCGCAGTCGGGCAATTCGTTCCGGGGTCAAACGGGGATAGCCAAAGCGTCCCGAGAGGCGATCGAGAATTTCAACCACCGCCTGAAAGGAGTCTGCCAACGTGCCATCAAAATCGAACAAAATTAACCGCAAGTGCTGAGGATCAACCAATGCAGCACTGGTGGGCAAGGACTGCGGCCCGCCGGCCGCCGCCGTAGACGCAAGCACGTGATGGGCGTTCAAGGATGAGACTCAGAATCCAGTTGGGGATCAATGGAGGGATCGATGGGGCGATCGGGAGGGAGATCGGCCGATCGGGGCAGAGACAACGACGAAGCTTGAAACGAAACATTCGGGTCTAATTTCAGACTAGCACGGGCGTTTCGTCGCCACATCGCAGGCTTAATGCGTCGTAAAGCGGATCCCCGGAAGGCTTGATCCCAAGCCTCATCGCTGAGCTGAGCAAGCTGATCCAAGCGCGGAGCCACCACCCCCGATCGCGGTCGAAAGTCTTCAATATCCGTCGGCTGGGCAAATCGTTGATTCCAGGGGCAAACATCTTGGCAAATGTCGCAGCCCGCAACCCAACCCTGAAGGTTCTCGGCAATTTCCGAAGGCAGGGTCTCCGCGCGGTTCTCGATCGTGTGGTAGGCAATGCAGCGGTTAGCATCCACCACAAACGGCTCGGGAATCGCCCCCGTGGGGCAAGCCTCCAGACAACGGGTACAAGTGCCGCAATGGCTGGTATGTGGGCGATCGGGCAATAATTCCAGCGTGGTGAACAGCTCCCCCAAAAACACCCAGGAGCCATACTGGCGCGTAATTAAATTGCCATTTTTGCCAATCCACCCCAAACCCGCCTCCTGGGCCCAGGCCTTGTCCTGCACCGGGCTGCTGTCCACAGCCCAGCGGCTCTGTGCGCGGGGATCCAACGTCACTAACCACTGAGCCAGGGCCTTCAGGCGGGTTTCCAAAACTCGGTGGTAATCCCGTCCCCAGGCATAGCGGGCAATTTTGCCAAATTGGGGCTGGTCAAATTGGGGCTGGTTAAGTTCGGGCTGGTTAAGTTCGGGCTGAGCTGGGGCAGGCTCGATCGCTGACTCAGCTTGAGAAAAGGATGGGTCTAAGGGCCGCTGTTCGAGGGGCCGCTGTTCGAGGGGCCGCTGTTCAGGGCTGTAGTAATTCAGGGCAACGCAAATGACCGATCGCGCCTCGGGCATAAATTCTCGCGCATCAAATCGCTTGGGAGCCGCCATCCATTTCATTTCGGCGGCAAACCCGCGATCGAGCCAGCGTTGGAGGGCTGATACGGCCGATGGTAAGGGTGGGTACTCTGAGCTTATAGCTGCTATTCCCACCTGATGAAACCCCAGGGCGAGAGCTTTCGTTTTCACTTGGTATGTGTTTCGGCGAGCGATCGCCACTGGGGAAGACCCGCCCACAGCAGGGTCATACTCCAATGCGGTTGTGTCCATCGCGATTGGCTCACAAGACACGGCAGAGTAGTTGAGAGCCGGTCATGAACGATTGGTGCAAAAGACTGCGAGGGATCGTCATGGAGGGCGGTGCGGTTACTGCAAACGAGATGTGTTTGGTTACTCGGGTTGAGGATGCTAAAGCGGATCAGCGCCTCAGCGTCCTTAGACTTGAACTAGCCAAGCACCTCGTTTAGTCATCTTCGAGGATCCGTTCCAATTGCCACAGAATTTGGTTGCCCTCACGTCGCACGCGAGTCACAATCCAGTTCCGCCAGACCCAGTTTTCACCCCGACTGGTCACGGCACTGGCGTTAACGTCCATCAGATCAGCCAATTCCGAGCTGGCAATCAGATATCCTCGATCGGCGACCTCATCCGCAATGCGCAGGGTTTCGATCAAGTTGCGCAATTGACCCACACGCACGTCGCGCAGATCGGCATCCGTTGGCGCGATCGCCAGTTGATCCAAAACAGGTTCAGACATGGTTTCAGGTATAGCTGCTATCGAGACTGTAGTTGTGTCTGAAGCGTCAAGATGGGATTTACTCGCAGGCTCCGATTCCGGAAACTCCGAGCGATCGAAAATCTCTAGCTTCAATTGATCTAATTTAGGCGATCGGCCGGCCGCAAAAACGCGGGCAATTTCATCACATCGTTCATTTCCCGCCTCGCCCGAGTGGCCGCGCACGTATTCCCAGCGCACAGCGGGGTTGTTCAAAGCATCCAGACGCTCCCAAAGATCTCGGTTGAGCACCGGTTGCCCGCTGGCAGTTTTCCAGCCTTTTCGTCGCCAGTTTCGCACCCACTCTGTAATCCCTTTAATAACGTACTGACTGTCCGTTAGTAAAGTGATTGACTCGCCTTGGCCGTATTGATGCCAGAATTGCAGCGCTTCAATGGCGGCTTGCATTTCCATCCGATTATTAGTTGTGTTGGAAGTACCTCCACCCAGTTCATGACAAGAGCTATTTGAAAATCGCACTAAAACACCCCAACCGCCGGGCCCTGGATTACCAGAGCAAGCCCCATCAGTGTAGATACGCGAAATCTGGTGTGAGTCGATCGACCGTGGGGGCATGGAGGCGATGGGAGAGGGTGTCATTGTTAGTGGTGGGGCCGTTGGCAATCAATTGTTATATTTTTATGACTTTGCTGGCTGGAAACCCTAATGGCTCTGGGTTTTTCTCAATATCCCTACTAAGCCTTGCTCAACCTTGCTGAGTCTAAAGCACTCAATCTGGTCGCGTTCTTGAGTGGGTGTTGATGGATCCCGGTCGATCAAGCAGCAGCAGGCGGACTCTAGAATGCACGTTTTCAAAGTGCATGTTTTCAAAGTGAACATTTTGCAATGCACATTTTGCCAAAAGCCTTTTGATCACCCGATCGGCTTTTGGCTCTCAACCTGTTCAAGATTTAGAGGCAAGTGGGAAACAATCGCTCATGCCCAGCCCGGCAACCGCAACATTCAACATCAGCAGACCGCTTGGTCTTTTACTCTGTTGCCGTTCATTCTTGGTTGTTAGGCTGCGATCAATCGTTGACCCTATTACCTGATCAGGGCTATTGCCCTACTCATATTTTAGTCGTTGAGGAGACAACAGGGATCGAAAGATAACACTCAAGATAGAAGAATCTATGAGCGCAATTTTTGATTTTTCAGTAATGCCAGGAGGCGGACTTGAACCGCCGACACGAGGATTTTCAGTCCTCTGCTCTACCGGCTGAGCTATCCCGGCTAGGGTTTTTAGGCGCTGCTGTTTTCAGCGCCTAAATAAATTAGCAAACTTGATCAGGATTGGCAAGGGATTCGCTAATTTTTTTGGAAGAACTGGCTTCCTAACACCTATTGGATCGGTTGCAGGCGGGTGACCTTGAGCTTGAAGGGGCCGCCGACGGCTTTGCCAAAGGTTTGAACCCGCACCACATATTCGCCTGTGTTCTGAATGCTGGTGAAAATCAGGGAGTTCGTGCCGCCGTCGGGGCCGTCGTCGTTCTCGGCAACGCTGGAACCATCATCGGCAATGAGCATCAGGACGGTATCGAAGCTGTCGGAGCTGGCGGTGATTTCAACCCGATCGCCTGCCGTGAGCGAAATTTTATAGTCCCGGGCAAATCCCCCTTGGCCGGTGGGAATGTCCTTGGTCGATAGGGTGTCGTTCAACTCGCTGCTGCTGGAAATCGTGCCCGGTTGATAGGTCGGGCTGGCTTGGGCGATCGCCCCGCCACTGCCGGCCGTGACCAGGGCGATCGCGCCCATCATTCCCACCACACCACGCCGCTGCAAAAAAGACCAAAAAAGCATGAAATCACCGTCCCAAGGGCATCGCTCCGATTATAGCCAGTCCGATTGAGAATCCCAGTTCCGGAGCCAACCCGATCGCCCTGAATCTGCGGATTAAGCCGAGCGATCGCCCGGCTCCGAAACTCTGGCTAGTTCGATTACGTCACCGATCTAGCGGCAGTCAGGCCGCTGCTCCGGAAAAGCAGCCCAAACAGTCCCAACGATTTCTGAACGGCCAAAAACCTGGGAGAGGTTGCCAAAACCTTGCCCAAACGTTCCCGGTTCGGAACCCTTGGCGGTTGAATTTTTGATTGGCTGAAAACTCAGGGCCTGGACTTGCCTGATATTTTGGTTTTGAAGCAACCCAACCGATTTTGCGAATATGGCTCCTGCGGCTCGTTTAAATGGTTCCGCCACCGTCATCATGCTGGTGAACGGTCAGTCCGTCGAAATGGCGATCGATGGGGCCAATGCCCCCGTCACGGCCGGCAATTTTGTGGACTTGGTGGAGCGGGGATTTTATGACGGCATTTCGTTTCACCGCGTGGTGCGATCGCCCGATCCCTTTGTGGTGCAAGCGGGAGATCCGGCGAGCAAAGATCCCAATGTGCCGCTCAGCAGCTTGGGAACGGGCGGGTTCATTGACCCAGACACCAACCAAGCCCGCAGCATTCCCCTCGAAATCAAAGTTCAGGGCGCAACGGAACCGATCTATAGCCAAACCACCACTCAGCCGGTGGCCTTGCCCCACAAGCAAGGAACCCTGGCCATGGCCCGGGCCCAATCGCCCGATTCCGGTTCTTCGCAGTTCTACATTGCCCTGAAGGAATTGCCGTTTTTGGATGGTAATTACGCCACCTTTGGCCAGGTGACCCAAGGGTTTTCGGCGGTGGATGCGATCCAAGCGGGCGATCGCATCACGGCGGCCAAGGTGGTGGATGGAGTTTTGCCGGGCCGAACTTCGGTGGTACTGACGGATGCAACCCGCTTGAACACTGCGCACAATTTTCTGAACCGGGCTGACCTGCCCCGCCAATTCACCTTCCTCACAGAAGCGGCAGAAACCGTGACCCTGACGGCGACCCAAAGCCAAACCACTCCCAGCGGCGTGCGGGGGTTGGGGGGCGATGACGTGATCACCGGCTCCAGTGCGGCGGATATTGTCTGGGGTGATGCGGGCAATGATTCGCTCTTCGGTGGCGACGGAGATGATTATCTGCGCGGCATTGATGGCAATGACTTGATCAACGGTGACGGGGGCAACGACTTCCTCAACGGCAATCAGGGCAACGATACGGTCAATGGCGGTGCGGGTGATGATTTTGTGCGCGGCGGCCAGGGCGATGATGTGCTGCTGGGGGGCGATGGCAACGATGTCCTTTGTGGTGACTTTGGGGCTGATACGTTAACCGGCGGCGCGGGGGCCGATACGTTCCTGCTGCGCACTGATACGGCGATCGGGATTCGGGCAGCGGCGGATTTGGTGGTGGATTTCAGTGCGGCTCAGGGCGATCGAATCGGCATTGTCGGTTCCGTGAGCTTGGAGCAACTGACGCTGCAAAATCAGGGCGGCTCCACGGTGCTGCAATTGCCCACGGGTCAGACCTTGGCCACCATCACCGGAGCCACTCCCGATTTGGTGCGATCGGCTCTTGTGGCCGTCAGCGCCAGTGATGCGGTCATGCGCCTATAGGCTCCCTCAGGCTCAAAAAACACGATCTAGCTCAGGCTTGGGGTCAGCATTTTCAAACATATCTGGCGAATCGCATCTGGCGAATCGCAGAGCGTGCCGCATTGCCCTAGCCCGGCCTCGCAGTCGATTTTCAGGCGGTTTTAGGTGTTGTTTTTCGGCTTGATTCTGCACAGTAGAGATGCAACCCCAACTGAGCTATAACTAGCTATTAATCAGTCACTAATCCGTCACGAGTGACTGATGCTTGGGCGATCGCCACGACAGGCCAAGCCCAATCGTGACATTCACCCTCATATTCGATCGGGAGGACAGGAACGTGGGTTGGCGAGTCCGGGCCATTCGAGGAGCAACTACCGCAACCGAAAACACCATTGAAGCCATTCGGGAGGCGGTTCATGAGCTACTCGACGCTTTGGAAACCCACAATCGTCTGGAGATGGATGAGGTGGTGAGCGTCACCTTTTCGGTGACCCGTGACCTGGATGCCGTGTTTCCCGCCAAGATTGCCCGCGAGCGGCCCAACTGGCAAAACGTACCCCTGATGGATGTGCAGCAAATGCATGTGGATGGCAGTTTGCCCCAATGCATTCGACTGCTCGTGCATTTCAACACCCCTGACCCGATCGCCCGGATTCATCATCCCTATCTTCGAGGAGCCAAGCACCTACGCCCCGATTGGGTTTCAGCCCAAGAAGTGCGCCAAAAGGAACTGATCGTTAACTCCTAATTCTTTCAGGGGTTAAGCTAGCGGCAGTTTTGAGACTGAGACCTGTGACTGCTGAGCGTGCTTCTATTCCCGATCGGTTAACCTTCCCAGCCAAGCTGGCCTATGGGGCCGGCGACGCGGGCCCCGCCATCACCGCCAACTTGCTTGTCTTTTTGCAGTTGGCATTTTTAACTGATGTGGCCGGGTTGCCCGCCGGGTTAGCTGGCTCGGTGCTGATGGTGAGCAAAATTGGCGATGCCATCAACGACCCAATCATCGGCGTAATGAGCGATCGCACCCGCTCCCGTTGGGGTCGTCGATATTCCTGGATGCTCTGGGGGGCGATTCCCTTCGGCATTCTCTTTTTCTTGCAGTGGCTTGTGCCGCCGGGCAACACCTGGCTGCTCTATGGCTACTACGTGGTCTTGGGGCTGCTGTTCAATATTGCCTACACGGCGGTGAACTTACCCTACACAGCCCTCACCGCTGAGCTAACGGATGACTATGACGAACGCACCAGCCTCAACAGCTTCCGGTTTGCCTTCTCGATCGGGGGCAGTCTCCTCTCGCTGATTTTGGGCAAGGTCGTTGCCGATCAAATTCCCGACCCCGTTTGGCAATACATCTGGCTAGCCGCCATTTGCACCCTGTTTTCTGTGTTGCCCATTCTCTGGTGCGTCGTGGGCACATTTCGGTATGGCATGGCCGCCGAGCGCCGCTGCGCCGAACGCAACGAAACCGCCCCCAGCTTGGGTCTGAAACAACAACTGGCGATCGTCTTTCAAAATCGCCCCTTCCTCTACGTCATTGGGATTTATCTCTGTTCCTGGCTGGCTGTGCAACTCACCGCCTCCATCCTGCCCTACTTCGTGGTGAGCTACATGGGGCTACAGCAGGCAGATTTCTTCATGGTCGCGATCGGGGTGCAGCTCACCGCCTTTGCCATGTTGTTTGTGTGGAGTGCCCTCAGCCGCCGTTGGGGCAAGCGGGGGGTTTATTTTGCAGGAATGAGCCTTTGGATCATTGCCCAAGCGGGTTTGTTATTGCTGCAACCGGGGCAAACGGGCTTGCTGTACCTGTTGGCCGTGATGGCTGGCGTTGGGGTCTCCACGGCTTATCTAGTCCCTTGGTCGATGCTGCCGGATGTGATTGAGCTGGATGAGCTAACCACTGGGCAACGTCGGGAAGGTGTGTTCTATGCCTTCATGGTCTTTTTGCAAAAGTTGGGGTTGGCTCTGGCGCTTTGGCTGGTGGGGATTGCGCTGGAAGTGGCTGGTTATGTGCCCACAGCCGCCGGAGGCACGCCGGCCAACCAACCGGCCTCAGCCCTGTTGGCGATTCGGCTGGCGATCGGCCCCTTGCCCACGGCAGCCCTGATTGGCGGCTTGGTTTTGGCTTATTTCTACCCCATTACCCGCGACATCCACGCGGAAATTCTGCTGAAGCTGGCCGAGCGCAAACGTGCCAATCAACAGGCCAGCCAGGACTAGGGAAGCGCTAGGCAAGGATCCATCCCCCGGGGCGATCGCCCCCGTTCCTCTGCCTTGCGAACCCGGTTCAAAAAAATTCAAAAAAATTCAGAAAACCCCTTGACCCTTCTCGGAAGTTGTTGTTACTATACTCAAGCCTTCAGGCAATGGGGCGTCGCCAAGCGGTAAGGCAGCGGGTTTTGGTCCCGCCATTCCTAGGTTCGAATCCTAGCGCCCCAGTTGAAAAATTAGTTAAAGAAAGCTTTTTGATTGAAAACTTGCTGATTGCGCTTCAGCCAAGCCAGTCAATGAAAAAGCAAAAATAAAAAAGCAAAATATAAAATCAAGAGTAATCAAGATCAAAAACAGTGTCTTGGTAATTCATGCCCTTAGTAATTGATGCGGGCTTACACCCAGACATAAACTTAGGAACCCATTTAGGAATTGAAATATCAAGCACTGAGGCGCGATCGAGACCCGATCGAGGCATGATTGAGAAATCAACTTGGTAACCCGATTTGGCAACCGAGTTTAGAAACCAAATTTAAAAACCGAATCGGAAACTTAATTGGCAAGGCCCCCGGCGAACTCCAGCGCAGGAAAAAGCAAGTCATCGGTGGTCAATTTTGCACAATCCATCAACCCTACTGACGAGGACAACTGAGGTGGCAACCTGGCAATGTATCAAAGGCTGTGGAGCCTGCTGTCATCTCGATCCCAACGAACGCCCCGACCTGGAAAGCTATTTAGAACCTGAGGATTTATTGCTCTATCTGAGCATGGTGGGGCCCGATGGTTGGTGCATGAATTATGACCAATTGAACCGAGAATGCACGATCTATGACGATCGCCCCTGGTTCTGTCGGGTGCAAGTCGAAACCTTTCAGCGGATGTTCGAGATTGAGCCAGCGGAGTTGAACGATTTTGCGATCGAGTGCTGCCGTGATCAAATCAGCGGAGTCTATGGCGATCTGAGCTTGGAAATGCATCGGTTCGATCGCGCCGTGGGCCTCACCCTCAGCACCAACGCCCCAGCAACCCCCGAGCCGTTGGAGTTGGATCCGTCTGGATTCGATCCGTCTGGATTGGATCAATATCAATAGGCATTTGACCAGCAGCAATCAACCAGCAGAATTCAACCAACGGAATTAAGCCAACGGAATTGAGCCAACGGAATTGAGCCAACGGAATTGAGCCAGCCGAACGCTCAATGCCACAAACCAGACAACAACCAGCGCAACAACCAATGCAACAAAATGCAATGCAACAAAATGCGCAATGAGTGAGATCCCAATCGCGCAGAGGGCTGCATTCGGATTAAATTGAGGATTGGCTCTTTCAGTTTCCTGAGTTCCATGTCTGACCCTAACGCTTTACCCGACTGGATTCGCCAAATCGTGCAGGATCAACCCCTCAGCAACGAGCAGGCGACTTGTTTGCACTGGATTGGCGATGCTTACCAACTGCTGATGCAGCTCAATAGCTTTAGCTTGAGTGAGTATTCTGAGCAGGTTCAGCATCTCGATCGGGTAGCGGAAATGGCTCGGGCTGGGAGTCGGCTGGCTCAACATGCGCCGGAAGTGGTGGAAGCCTTGGTTCAACAGCAGCCGGTGGGCCGCTCGTCCTGATGTTCACCCCCGAACAATTGGCGCTGGCGGTGGTGGCGATCGCCCTGGGGGTTTCCGTCGGAAGCTTCTTGAATGTGGTGGTTTATCGCCTCCCCGCTGGTCTGTCGCTGCTGCACCCGCCCTCCCGCTGCCCCAAATGTTTGCACCGGCTGGCTCCCCACGACAATGTGCCGGTTTTCGGCTGGCTGTGGTTGCGGGGCCGTTGTCGCTATTGCGCAGCCCCGATCGCCCCGCGCTATCCCTTGGTGGAAGCCACCACCGGGCTGTTGTTTGCCGCGATCGCCCTGCGAATTAGCGCCGCCGAACCGGAATTGGTGTTCAGTCCTTGGGGCCTGAGCATGATTTTGGGGGGATGGATCTTCGTGAGCTGGCTGTTGGCCCTGGCGCTCATTGATTGGGACACCCTCACCCTGCCCAACTCGCTCACCCAATCGGGCCTGCTGTTGGGGTTGGGATTCAGAACCGCCTTCGGAGCGATTGACGCGGGCCAGGGCAGCGGCGCGGCGGCCGGATTGCTGGATGCCCTGTTGGCCATGGCGCTTGGTTTGTGGTTGTTTCAGGCGATCGCCACCCTGGGCAGCTTGATTTGGGGACGCACGGCCATGGGGGCCGGAGATGTGAAGCTGGCGGCCATGTTGGGGGTTTGGTTGGGCTGGAAATTGCTGTTGCTGGCGAGTTTTTTGGCCTGCGCGATCGGGGCAGTAGCCGGTTTGGGCGCAATGGGCCTGGGTTGGCTACGGCGCGATCGGGTCTTACCCTTCGGCCCATTTCTGGCCCTGGGCAGCCTAATCGCCATGCTGTGGGGCCCAGAAATCATCACAGCCTACTGGCAATTTTGGGTGCGCTAGACCCGAGTCAGAGCCTGGCCACCACCTCCTCCACTGAGGATGGCCAATAATTTCCCCAAGCCAAATTCAGCAACGTTCCTTGCATCTCACAGAGGCATTGCACCAGCCGCTGGGCAGTCCGCACCATTAGTGGGCTAGTTTTCAAAAAAGCAGCCACTTGAACCGCCTGGGCCGATCGCTGCAAGGTGGGTGAGATAGCCGTCGCAGTGGTGATGAACGATCGCTCCTGCCATTGATCCAAATCCTCGCGAACCGCTTGCCAGTAAAGGACTTGGAATTGCACAAAATCAAAATCGCACTCCCGCAGCACCCGCTCAATGCGGGCATAGCGATGCAGACACCAGTTGCGCAAAATGACCCAGGATGGGTGTAAATCCCGCGCCAAAACCAGCTTGAACGCCCGTCGGCGCAACTGCGGCAAATAATCATCCACCCAAAAAACCATCATGTCGTGATAGGCCGGCGTGCCGATGCACGATCGATCCAAAACCGCCGCCCGATCGACCCCAAACCGATCCAACACCTCCTGGGGAAAGTAGCAGATCCCCTGGCGCGCATCCTCATCGATGTCGCGCAGGTTGTTATAGAACTGATCGACCGCTCCAAAGTGATAGGCCGCTTCCCACTGGGACGGACTCAAAAACGGCAGAATCTGGAAAAAGGAACCCGCCAACGTCTCCAGCATCGTTTCATAGTCAGCCAACGTTTCAATCCGTAGATTGTCCGTGTGGTAGGTCAAGATTGCATCCAGATACCGATCCCACGACTGCACAGATAAGCGATCGCTCAGACTTGCCTCCGCATGAAACCAGCGCTGTTGCATTGTCGCCAGCAAGCTGGCATCTTCTGTGACCATGGCCGCCGGGCCATGACTCAGCAAACGCTTCCAAGAGCGATAGAACGCGAGGAAACTAGGCTGCTCCGTAGATGTGTGATTTTCTTTACAGACAAGTTCTGCCTCCGCCAATCGATCGACCTTACGAATCCAACCAATCCGTTCAATCCATTCCCGTTGCACATCTGACTCGAGTCCTAAGACCCAAGCAGCGTTATCTTCATCCTTAAGAGAATCATCAGCAATCGCGCAGTATTGCGACGATTCGACCAGCTTGGCCACAGCCGATCCGTTCATGATGCACCCGTGAAATCCCTGACGCACTCTATTAGAACTTTAGCCCCTTGTTCTGGTAGATGAACAAATACCACCAATTTCTAAGGAAGTCTTAGCCGTCAGGGGCGATCGCCCTTTGTTTTAGCAAGAAATGGCCAGACTTTATTGCTGTGTGACACCCCCTAATCTCAGGAATTGAGAACATCAGCCAAGTCTAGCCAGGATTGAAATTTAAAGCGCTTGTTTTCAGGCATGAAATTCTTTTTTTAGGCCATGAATTAGTGATGATTCTCAATCTTTAAAACACTTGTATTTTCTACTACATCAATTCAGAGAGAAATCCCTTAAGGTGTCTCACCACTCAATTGGTTGTCTCCGCAAATTCTCGGAGCTAATGCCCCCAGTGTCAGCCTTTGGGATGCGCAACCAGAACGACAACACGGAAGCCCCCTAAAAAAAGGCACAGGCTAACAGGGCGCAAGTTTTGAACAACCGCCGCCGTTGGCTGACCCGATCGCCGATCGCGTGCGCGCCTGTCTTGCGCGCCTGTCTATGGCTCAATCAAGGGTCTATCTTGCTGAACCCGAGGTTGGATTGAGACCAGATCGAGGCTGCTGAGTCCAAGCGTCAGATCAAGGTTGACCCAGAATCGATACAGCCAAATGGATACGGCCAAATGGATACGATAGATGCGATGAGGGATCAAGTGCGATGAGGGATTGCGGATCGCGCCGATCCCGATCCTGGCAAGATTGTGCTGATTGCCGCTGATCACGTTGCCACTGAATCACGGCAAGATTCACCGGATCGCGACCCTGGATTACAAAACAGGGCGATCGGCAAATCTAAGCGCGTTATGGCTAAGGGAAGAATTTTGGGTTCTGGGCCAGAGCGTGGGAAACTAGGGCAGCGATCACCCGCTGCTGGCAAGGGCGCATCTGGAAGCAGGTAAACTGCGCCGGCCGAAAGCAGCAACGCATTTTGGTAGCCCTGTTGGAACGAATCCGCCGAGCCTCTGGGATGGTTTACAACACCCCCAATCGACCGTTACCAGTGCCTTTGACGCAACCGTTTCTGGTGTCCGCAAGAGTATTGTAACGCCCCGAGGGGCGGGGAATCTACCCGGAGAGTATTGAACCCATGTCGTTGTTTGATTGGTTTGCAAATCGTCGTAAGAGCGATCCGGCTGGACATTCAGGCCAAGAGCGAGAAATCGCCGATGGTCTCTGGACGAAGTGTGAAGCCTGCGGCGTTCTCGCCTACACGAAAGACCTTCAGGCAAATCAGATGGTTTGCCTGGATTGTGGGCATCATATGCGGGTCTATAGCGATGAGCGGATCCAGCAATTAATTGACCCGGGCACTTGGGTAGCGTTGGATCGGGATGTGCGCCCGGTGGATCCTCTGGGCTTTTTCGATCGCAAGTCCTACAGCGATCGAATTGTGGAGGCCCAAAGCAAGTCCGGCCTCATTGATGCGGTGCAAACGGGCTTGGGTGATTTGGAAGGCCAGCCGATCGCCCTGGGGGTAATGGACTTTCGGTTCATGGGCGGCAGTATGGGATCCGTGGTGGGCGAAAAGCTCACTCGGGCGATCGAGCGGGCCACCGCTGAACGCCGGGCCATGGTGATTGTCTGCGCATCCGGGGGGGCCCGAATGCAGGAAGGAATGCTGAGTTTGATGCAGATGGCCAAAATTTCCGGGGCCCTGGAACAGCATCGCGAGGCCGGCTGTCTCTACATCCCTGTGCTGACCCATCCCACCACGGGCGGTGTGACGGCCAGTTTTGCCATGCTCGGCGACATCATCATCGCAGAACCCAAAGCATTGATCGGGTTTGCGGGTCGGCGGGTCATTGAACAAACCCTGCGCGAAAAGCTCCCGGATAATTTCCAAACGGCGGAATATTTGCAACAAAACGGGTTTGTGGATGCGATCGTGCCGCGAACCCAACTGAAGTCTACGTTGGCCCGCTTGGTTCGATTACATCACGCTTCCCGACGGGCGGTGTCCACAGCTCCCACCAATGGGGCCCGGCTGCGGGATGAGGTGATGCTGGAGGGTCAACGGGATGGGTTGCATGTGGAACGTTCGATCGCCCCTGGCTCGATCGCGGCCCAGCCCTAAATCCTCTAACCAGCTATCCCCCAACCGGCTCGCAGTGATTCGGTTCACCCAATTCGATTCGCTCCAGCGGCCATCGCCAAGATTACGACCCGAGATTGCGGCCCGAGATTGCAACCCGAGATTGCGATATGTTTCCGAACGATGGTTTCGGAATCCAGGCTCTACGGGGGATCACCCCGCCCCCGAAGCGAGACTGGGGCCATGGGCTGAAAGCCTTGACCCCCAACGGTTATTCAGCCCCCGATCTTGGAAAGTCATGCCCACTGATGCGGCTTGAGTTGATAACTTGCCATCTCCCGGAGCCTGAAAGGCGGGGGCTTTGCCCTCAATCCGGTAAGATTAAAATCAACTTTTGGCTACCGCATTTTTTCTCCAAAACATTTACCGTTTAGGGCTTTGCCGGCCAAAGGCAACCGTTATCATTACCCGGCGATCGCTGGGTGAGACTCGGACACTTTGAAAAGACACCGAAACCAACCCCGCTCCCGTCACTGGGCAGTGGAGAGGGCCTTGGGGTCAAACTACCGATCAACGCAGCCGTTTTAGCTGGCTGCCTAGATCGGGAATCCCCGTTGCTTTAGCATGGGGAGGATGTGAATTGTGGTTAGAGTGCCGCAGCGGGGGCGATCGCGCGATCCGAGCGACAATCTAGCCGGCTATAACATCGGCCTGACTTTGATCGAGATCAAGAGACTCAAGTCTAGAAAGAACTATGCTGAAAAAGGTTGTTTTGCTAGTTGTAGCGGTGGCGTTTTTTGCCTTCCAACTGGCCGTTAGCCCCGTAAGCGCGGCGGAAATGAAGCCGGAACTGCGCACGGTCAAGGTCAGCGAAAAGGGTGATACCGTCACCTTGACCCTGGAGCAAGTGGCTCTGGGCAAGAGACTGTTTAATGACACTTGTGCCCAGTGCCATGCGGGCGGTGTGACCAAGACCAGCCCCGATGTGGATCTGTCGCCTTCGTCCTTGGCGGGTGCCGTTCCTAGCCGCGATCACATCGCTGGCCTGGTGGACTACATGAAGAATCCGACCACCTACGACGGTGAAACGGAAATTTATGAACTGCACCCCAGCACCCGCAGTTCTGACATTTTCCCGGAGATGCGGAACCTGACCGATGAGGAATTGGAAGCGATCGCTGGTCATATTCTGAGCCAACCCAAGGTGATTGGTTCCCGCTGGGGCGCTGGTAAGACTCGTTATTCAACTTGATGGATGAGTGAATATGGAGGGCGATCGAGCAACAGGGTAGATGATGCCCGATAGCGATGCCCTCAGGGTTCTCTGGATGGTCGTTTGATTCAGTTGTCCCATTCAAGACTCATAATCGACTGCTTGCCCGGTTAACCAAAGGATGGTGGCCGGGTATTTGTTTGGGATGAATTGAGCCTTGGGATGAATTGGGCACTGGCATTAGTTGAGCACTGGTATTAGTTGAGCCTTGGACTGAATTAGGCTCTGGGATTCCTGAAGCGGCGGCCACCCCGCAATTTTGCAGGGTAGAATCGAAAGGTCTCTGGGCTAAGGTTCCATGGCCGCATGAGTTCCACTAGCTGTGCCGTTTGCCCCGCGTCATCATCATGTCTAAACGTCAGTCCGATCGATTTGCGCTGGGGATCCTGTTGGGGGCGGCAACCGGAGCCGTAGCAGGATTATTGTTGGCTCCCCGATCGGGTCGAGCTTCCCGCCAGCGCCTACAGCAATCTTTGCAAAACACTTTGCAAAACACCTTACAAAAAACGGTGAAGCAATCGGGCGATCGCCTGCCGGGAGCGTTGGAGGAGTTGGGGCAGGTGGTGCGCGACCAAGCGGCCATTTGGTCCGATCGCACTCGCGATCGCCTAGAAGGGGCGCTCGATCGACTGCGAGACGCGATCGCCAGCGGTGTGGCCGCCAGCCAAACGGTGGATCAGGAAGATGTCAGCTTGTCGGAAGAGGGCGACGCAATCCCAACCGGCTCAGCCCCAACTCCGAAGCCCCGTCAGTTGGCCTATAACCGTATGGCCGCCCCCATGACCCAAACGGGCGATCGCTAACGGCGCGCATTCCGTCCTCTGAACCCATGATCGATCCGTTATTTTGGCTGGGGCTATCGTTTTTGCTCGTCAGCGTTTGCTTGGCGATCGCCCTGGCCGCTGCCATTCCTGCCCTGCAAGAATTGGGGCGGGCCGCCCGCAGCGCCGAAAAGTTATTTGACACCCTCACGAGGGAATTGCCGCCCACCCTGGAAGCCATTCGCCTCACGGGTTTGGAAATTAGTGACCTGACGGATGACATGACCAATGGCGTGCAAAGCGCCGGTCAAGTGGTGCAGAAGGTGGACAGCAGCTTGGACACGGCCCGGCGGCAGGCCCGGCGAGTGGGGGCCACGGCCCGGCGGGCGGCGGCAGGTCTTCAGGCCGCTTGGCAGGTGTTGGTGAAACCTGGTCGCGATCGCCGTCGAGATAACCGATTGGAAGGGCGCAGTGAACGGAATGAATTGCGGGGCGAACTGCGGGGTGACCTCAGGAACGATCGCAACGAACGGAGTGATCGCGATGAGCGAAACGACCCAAGAACTGAGGGGCTGAACCGGCGAGCGGAACGGCCGGGACTACCGAGTGGATCCACTTGGCAACCGCCCGATCGCTATGCGGAGGCCTACCTAGAAGATGAGCTGGATGATGATCTCGATGATGATTTGGAGGATCTGGATGTCGAGGATCTGGATGAATTAGATCATCTGAGCCATCGAGCCAACTATGGAGATCAACAGGCGCTCCAAGATTTGCAAAATTTGCGAGATCTGAACCATTCAGCAACCTCCGGTGAACTGGAGCAGCTAGGCAATGATCCCGATTCGGGCCGCGATCGAAATTCAGGTCAGGATCGCAACCCTGAAGCAAGCACGAACTCCGACCCTGAATCTGGAGATGAAACCCTGGTTGAGCGATCGAAATGAGCTGTCGAGATGAGCCTTGATTTGCAGGACTGGCCCCTAAAACTCACCCCCTTAAAACTGACGGATTTACCCGAGACGGCTTATCTGGTGGGTGGAGCCGTGCGGGATGCCCTTTTGGGGCGGCAACGTGACGCGGTGGATTTGGATGTGGTGCTGGCGGCGGGGGCGATCGAGCTGGCCCGATCGATTGCTGGGCGCTACGATGCGGGGTTTGTGGTGTTGGATCGAGAACGCCAGATTGCGCGGGTGGTTTTTGCGCAGGGAACGCTGGATGTGGCGGCCCAAGTGGGCGACTCGATCGAGGCGGATCTGCGACGGCGGGACTTCACGGTGAATGCGATCGCCTATCAACCCCATCGTCAGGAGTGGGTGGATCCCCTCGAAGGCCGGCGAGACTTAGCCGATCGATCCCTGCGGATGGTGTCGGTGGAAAACCTGCGGGAGGATCCCCTGCGCTTGTTGCGGGCCTATCGAATCAGCGCCCAATTGAACCTTCAAATGGAGCCGACCACGGCCCAGGCGATCGCCCAACAGGTACCGAACTTGCGGCTTGTGGCCGCCGAACGAGTGCGAGCTGAGTTGGACTATTTGTTGGAAACACCCCGGGGCGATCGGGCACTGATGGCGGCCAGCGAAATTCAGCTTTTGCGCGATTGGCTGCCCCCTTGGCAAGGAAAGCATGGGGTAACACTCCCGGCCCTATCCCAGGCGATCGAGCAATTACAAAACCTTTGGCCCGATGCGCCCCTCAACTGTCCCCTGCCCAATGGGCGATCGCCCTTGGCGGCGGCCCGGCTGGCCTGTTTGTTGGGGTCAGATTTGATGATCGCCCAACGGGCCCTGGAGCGACTCAAAACCAGCCGGGTTGATCAGCGTATTCTGCTGGCAATTCTGGGGGCCAAGGCTAGCCTGCCGGCCGATCGCCAATCGCCTCTCGATCGCGCGGCTCAGTACCAATTTTGCAAGGCGGCTGGGGAAGGATTTTTGGCGGCCGTGCTCCTGGCTTTGGCGGAAGGAACGGCCCCGATCGCCCTGGTCGAGGCGATTGGCCGTTGGCAAGATGCCACCGATCCGGTCGCCCACCCCAGCCCACCGCTCACGGGTCACGAGTTGATGACGGAATTTGGCTTACCCCGGGGGCCGATCGTCGGTCAACTGTTGGCGGCCCTGGAGCGGGCCCAGGCCATTGGACAAATTCAGGGTTCCGAAAGCGCTCGGCAGTTTGCCCAAAGCTGGCTCCAATCAGCCCAATCCTTCCCGACATAGCCAACCTTTGCGGGCCAACCTTTGCGGGTCGATCGCGAAAGGCAATCTCAAGGCGATCGAGATGCGCTATGCTAGGTGGGCTGAACGGGAAATGGAACATGGCAAAGCGCCGTAACCTCAAAAAAGAAAAAGCACAGCGTAACTTGGCTTACGCACGTAAATTCCGCAAGCGCTCCAACAGTGGACGGATGCACCGCTCTCGTCGCCCGTCTGCATCGGCCGAAGCGGAAACCAATGAAGAGGAAACGACCACCGACGTTCAAGACGGTGCAGCGGTCTAACCCAACCCAAGTCTCTCTTCTGTGGCCGAAGCGGCCTGTGGCTAAAAACGTTTTGGGTTTCCTTGCTCCGTCGTGGATCCAATTTTCCATTAACCTCTGGGTTGTGCCATGGATTGGGTCTAACCCACGACCGGGGCCAGAAGCACCCGATCGCGGCTTTGAGGAAGCGCAGCAGTTTTATTAACTGTTGCGCTTCTCTGTTTTTGCCATTTGTTTTTGCCATTTGTTTTGAGCATTTATTTTGAGGATCAGTTTCCTTGACCAAGGGCAACAGCCGAGACAGGCCTTGCAGAGTTGGGAAATTGGACGACGGCCCCTAGAGGCCTCCCTCAAGACCTCGTTAAAGATTTTTGTTAAAGATTTTTGTCAAAGATTTTTAGAGATTTTTCAGAAAATCCTCCATTTCTTGGGCCTCGGTGACCATTCCCAAGGTTTGGAAGTGATCGATCGCCCGTTCGGCCCAATTACGCGACTCCTTGCGCAATCGCCCGGCCAAGGCCGCGCGGGCCAAATGCTTGCAGCAATAGGCACAACACCGCTGATCAACAATCACTGCCGCCAACCGGTAGCTGGCTTCCAACTCCCGCAAAGCTCGGGAATATTGCCCCTGCGCCATCCGCACCTGCCCGATCGAGGACTGAATGTAGGCCGTTCCCCGTTGCCAACCCAAGGCCTGTGCTTTTTTCAGGGCTGTCGTATAAAGTCGCAAGGCTTCGGCGGAGTTCTGTGCCTGCTGGGCCACATCGCCTTCGTAGTAAAGACTCTGGCACTCCAAGCGCAATCGGTGCTCGGTGTTGAGCTGGGGATTGTGAATGAGCTGCTCAACACGGTGTTTCCACCGATCGCCATGGTCGATCGATCCCTGTTCATAGGCCAGGCGCAGTTGGTTAATGGCTAAATCCGACTGCAAATCTAGATCCAGGTGATCCCGCAATTGCCAAACGGCCTCAAAATCCGCGCAAGCCTGGCGAAGGGATTGGGAGTCATTGCGGAGGGCATGGGTCCAACCGCGATCGAACAAAAAGCGTGCCTCCAAGGCCGAGTTCTGTTGCTGGCGAGCCAGTTGGATGGCTTTGGCATCGCGGGCAATCCGCTCTGACCAATGGCCGCGAAAGTGGCTGTAGCCCCTGAGGGGTTGAAAAACCTGCCAAAACGACTCCAATCGCCCGGCCGCCAAACACCAATCCAAAACCTGATTCAGGGTGTCCCAATGGAGATCGATCGCCTGGTGATCGGTTAACCACTCCAGGCGATCGCCCTGGCCATGTTGCCGCACGTAGTCGATCGCCCATTGCAACCATCGCTCACGCATCGCCATTTCTTGAGTTGGGGCCAGGCGATCGACCCCCACCGTGGCCACATAACGCCGAGCCAAGGACGACAAACCATAGCGCCCGTCACAATGGAGGGTCACCATGGACTGCTCAGCCAGCTTGGCCAAATGGGCCCAGGTGGCATGGGCTTCTGGATCCACTCCGGCCACTTGGGCTAACAGTGCCGGTTGCACGGGAACCGCAAACCAACTGAGGGCCAACAGGAATTGCCCCGCCAACTGCCCGCCCAAGGCCTCCAGGGTGTTGGCACAGTAAAACTGTGTCACCCAGTGATCCGGCTGTTCCAGTTGGGCAATGACCCAGGCGATCGGTTGGCCCGCCGCCAATTGCCCCAGCCCCCAAGCGATCGGCCCCGGCAGGGAACCCGCCGCCGCCACCAAGCGCCGATATTGCCCCAGGGACCAAGGCCAACCCGCTTCCGAAACCCGCTGCATGACCCACCGCAGGGCCGCCTCTGGCTCCAGGGGATCTAGGTGGAGCGATCGGGCGATCGGCAACCGATAGCGACAGGTGAACAACACCTTGACCGTGGCCGGCAATTCATACAAAAACGCCAACGTGGCCTGCGGATCCGTCGTTTCCTCAAAACTATCCAAAATCAACAACATGGGTTGTTGAGCCATCAAAGTCCAAGCCTGTCGCATTCGATCGGGCAACGGGCGATCGTTCCATTCATTTGCCACCCGATCAGAATCGGATGTGAGATTTTGCAAAATTTCCGATAATAGCTGCTCTAGGGTTTGTTGCGATCGACATCCTGGCAGCAACCCCATCCCCGTTAAGTAATGGGTTTTAGCGGAAGTGAACAAGACCCGCTGAAAAGGGCAGGAATTTTGTTGAATTAAATAATGAACACTCGCTAAAGCCAGGGCCGTCTTACCGGTTCCGCCAGCGCCTTCAATCACCCAAAATCGCTCTTCTTGATTCCGTTGCAGCCAGTGAATCAGGTGTTCCCACTCCCGATCGCGGCCCTCCAAAATCGCACTATCCTGAGCTGGTAAATAAACCTTCAAGTTTTGATGCTCCGCGATCGGAGCGGAGGAGATTCGATAGGGACGTTCTGCTAACATTGCCAAAGCTCGGCGATGACAAAAACGCCCTTCCCAATTTAATAATGCTTTAAGATAAGTGTAAAGCTTATTTGTGAGTTCCGTTCGGAGAGCATCAGTGTTAATTTCAAGCACTGTTGCCAAGGCTTTAATGCTCATTCCTGTGAGAAATCCGCGCAAATAGAGGCGTTCAGTGCGGCTGAGTTGCGATCGCCGAGGATCACCAGCGGCGGGAAACTCCGGACAGGGTTGCCCCTGCTTTGCCCACAGCAGCCGGGCCTTGACTCGGCCCAAGTCGCGATAGAGACCTTCGAGATTCCATTCGCACCCCACCTCCTGAAACAACGTGCTTTTGCTATCCATCGTTTGCTGGTCACCCTCCTTCGGGAAAGGCTCGATTAGCCAAAGTTCGTGGCCGGGATTCAGGTCAGTTTCATCGAATTGATCGAAGATTTGAGATTTACCTAAGATTTTAGAGTTTTACCTAAGATTTTGGCTTTGGCTCTTACAAAACGGATCGAGATATTCTGATTTTCAAGCTGATTTCGCCACCGATTCCGCGCCGATCGCGTGGGGGAAACTGATTGCTCAGCCCTCGTGAATTTCTGTTAGTTCAGAGGACTCGTTCAACAAATTCGTTCAACGGACAGACCTAGGGTCGATCGCCCCTGGATCTGGGCCAAAAGCCGCGAGCAATTCATCTGGGTTCTGGGCCAAAGCCTGCTGTCATGGGCCGCAGCCGGATCCAAGCCAATGGGCTGCTGATGGTTTTTGGGCTAAATCAACAACAATTCCAGGTCTTGGAGCCTGCATAAAAATTTCCAAGCAAGGCGATGTTAATGCAGTTGATGTTGGGTTTAGGGCTTGAGTAATTGCGCCCTAGCTGCTTGCTCTGTGTTGCTGAATTCTTGAAACTTTGGTCGAGAATGCCCCATGATCCTTCCCTCTCCGGTGTTGTCTCAGGATCGGAAAACGGCTTGGCCCGACGGAACCTTAATTCACGATCGCTACAGCATCCTGCGGGGGCTGAATGCCGCCGCCGCACGATTGCCCCAAGTCGGTCAGGTGCAAGTGTTTGAGGTGGTGGACTTGGAAGACGACGATCGGCCCAAGGTTTTGAAACTGTTGATTCGTCAACAATCAACCCGGCTCGATCGGCTTTATCGGGAAGCGGAAGTGCTGATGCGTGGCCCCCAGCATCCCCAAATCCCCAAGGCGGCGGTGGATGGCTTCTTTTGCTGGCGACCGATCGACAGCCGCTGGCCCTTTCAGGGGCTGGTGATGGAGGCGATCGCGGGGGAATCCCTAGAGGCTTATCTCGATCGACAGGGGGCGATCGACCCCATGGCAGCGATTCGCTGGTGGGTGCAACTCAGCAGCCTGCTTCACAACCTGCACCAAGCCGGCTGGATCCATGGGGACGTGAAGCCCGCCAATTTGATTCGGCGGCCCCAGGGGGATTTGGCCCTGGTGGATTTTGATGCAGCAATGCCGGTGGGTGAGCGGGCGGCGGCCTGTGGCTCCGCTGGCTACATTGCCCCAGAGCAGCGGCAAGGGCAGCCCATTGGCCCCGCCAGCGATTGGTTTAGCCTGGGCCGCACGATCGTGCATTGGCTCACGGGGCAGCATCCCTTAGATTTGATTGCCCAAAGTGTTGACTCTGACTTTGACTGGCGCTGGGCTGTGCCGGGGTTGCCGGACTCGATCGCCGATGCGATCGACACCCTGATGGCTCCCAACCCGAGCGATCGCCGAATCATGCCAGCGGGAACCACCGCCACGTCCTTGCTTCCCCTGGCTCAGCGCCTGGCGCGGCCGCCCGTTGTCGCCACGCCCCCTAGGCAGTTCCCGGAATTTCCGAGGGCTGCCTAGGGAATCCCTGGGAATCCCAGCAACCTAGGAATTTCTAGGGGTTTCTAGGGATTTTCTAGTGTTCCTACACACCACAATCTCTCTGTTCAATTCGGCGGTGGACTGTGCTCCACGAGCCGGATTTTTTTGTGGCAAATCTTGGTGGCCAATCAACGCGGCACATTAGCGCGGCAAATCAGCGCGGCACTAGGGGCGATCGCTCCGGTACGGAATGCCAAGGGCGCGGGACTCCATACAACGCCACCGTTCCCTGGCCATTCCAGCGCTCCCCATTCGGCAGGGTAGCCCGCCGAAAATCCGCTTGCTCCAATTGAGCATCGTGCAAAACGGCCCGGGTGAGATTGCTGGCAAACAAAATGGCTTGGGTCAAATCTGCCCGACTCAAATCCGCGTCAATTAGCGCGGCCCGACTTAAATCGGTGCGGATCAGATTGGCTCGGCGGAGGTTAGCCCGACTCAGATCCACCTCTGACAAATCAAAATGGCTCAGATCGGCGGTGGCCAAGTTACTTTGGGGCGCAATTAACCACAGGCCAGCCCCGATCGGGTCAAAGTCCTGGGGCCAGCAGGTGGCCTCGTCCATCAATGCCCCGTGAAAACTAGCCCCTTGAAGTTGGGCGTGGCTCAGGTCGGTTCCGCGCAAATCTGCCCGATCGAGATAGGCCTCCTGTAACTGGGCTTGGGCTAAATTCCAACCCCGTAAGTCCGCTTGGCTGAGGTTGCTGGCCGCGGCTTTCAGGTGGGAACCCAGGACGATCGCCCCCTGTTGCAACCAGTCGATCGCCCCTTGGGTGCGGGCATCCACGCGGGCCTGTCGCCAGTCCACCCCATCCACCCAAGTCCACCGCAAATCCGCCCCACAAAGATCCGCCCCGTTTAAGCTGGCTCCTCGCAGATCTGCACCCCGTAAATCAGCTTCGCGCAAATCCGCCCGCCGCAGGTAAGTGCCCCGTAAGTCGGCTTCGCGCAAATCCGCCCGCCGCAGGTTCACCCCCGACAGATAGGCCGAAGACCAATTGACCGCCCGAGCCACAACCTCACGAAAGCGGGCCCCGGAAAAATCCGCCCCGCTTAAGCGTAGTTCCGACAAATTGGCTCGATCAAAATTCCACTTGCCTTGGTGATATTGCTCAATCCACTCAGCCGCCTGACTCTGTTTCATGGAGATCACCGATCGCGCCGTTGGCTACCAACTGTTGATAGTCTTCGGCCGTTAGTCCTTCGTTATTGCCCAAGACCGCACCCGTGACGATCGCCCGATGAAAATTCACCCGACTCAAGTTGGCCCCGCTCAGGTTAGCCCCGCTTAGGTTAGCCCCGCTCAGGTTGGCCAGGGCCAAGCTGGCCTTGTGCAAATCTGCTTTGGTTAAATTGACATCGCTCAAGAGGGCCCCGGACAAATCTGCCCCGGCTAAGCGTGCTTCCGCCAAATCGGCCCCGCTCAAGTCCGCATCACAAAGCTGGGAACCCCGTAGGTTCACCCGTTGCAGATTGGCCCCGCTCAGGTCACACCCCTCCAGTCGCACCCCCAGCAGTTGTCTGCCGGTTAAGTCTTGTTGGGGATTCAGTTGGGCCAGGGTCAACAAGTCGAGGAAGCTGGCTTGCGGATTGGCCCAAATGGCCGCGATCGCCCCGGCCCAGGGCCCGTCAATGGCTCCACCCGATCGCGCCAGAAGGCAATCCAACACTGCTCGCTGCTCCGGCGACAGGGGGTGACGCTCCGCCAGGTTCAACGCTTGGGTAATTTGTTCGATCGCCGCATCCAAATCCACGCGCGATCGATCCGCACCCGCCTGTTCCGCAGGGGCCCCTGCATCCTGAAAAACCGTCACAATTCAATCTCCTTCAATTGCCGTTTGCACAACGGCTGCTGCACATGATCACTACCCAGTTTTTAGGGTAACCCGAAGGGAACCGGCGGCCGGCTGAATGCAAAGAGAGTTCAACATTCTCACGATCCGCGTAGCAGCGGCATGAGGGTTCATCAGAGGGTTAAGCAACCGTTCAGGTCGGTAACCAGGTTTGCACCACGCGCCCCGTAATTTTGTGGCCCAGCCATGGGGTGTTCTGGGCCAGGGACTGCAATTGGGCCGGCTCCACTGTCCAGGTGGCGGCGGGGTCAAACCGAATCAGGGGCTGGGCCTGACCGGGGCCGATCGCTTGGGGCGTTTGGCCCAACAACTCGGCGGGCCGCTGACTGAGCGATCGCCACAGTTCCAGCGCCGTCAATTCCCCGGTCATCACCAACCCTGACCAGAGCAAGGGCAAGGCCAACTCCAGCCCGATCGCCCCTTGGGGTGCTTCGGCAAAGGCGACGGTTTTTTCTTCATAGGTGTAGGGAGCATGATCCACCGCGATCGCGTCGATCGCTCCGGTTTTGAGGGCAGCGATCAGGGCTTGGCGATCAGTGGGATTGCCCAAGGGAGCAGGCAGATGCAGGCTGGGATCGTAGGGCAAAGGGGGGCGATCGCTGCCCGGCAGCGGTCGCCGGCCGTCAATGTGGCTGGTGTCACAGAGCAATTGCAACCATGACAGGCTGGCCGTGAGGGGCAACCCATCGGCCTTGCCTTGGGCCACGAGGGCCGCGGCGCGATCGGTGGCCAAACGCATCACATGCAGGCGGGCGGGGCGATCGCGCAACAATTCCAAGAGGGTGGCTAGGGCGCTGCTTTCGGCCGCCGCCGACACCCCCACCAGCCCCAACCGCAACGCCTCAACCCCTTCCAGCACAGGGCCTCGGCCAGTCGCGGCCCTTTGACCCATCACCATCAACGGCAACCCCAAGGGCCCTGCATAATCCAGCAAGCGTTCCATTAAGACCCAATCCCGGATCGCTCGGCCGTCGGTGAAGCCCACAATGCCAGCGGTGGCTAACTCTGCCAACTCGCTCATTTGCTCCCCTTGGGTTCCTTGGGTCAAGGCTCCCCAAAGGTGTAGGCGGGGGCTTGGCTCCGGCAGGGCTGCCCAGCGATCGCGCAGGTTTTGCACCATGGCGGGCTGATCGATCGCCGGTTGCGTGTTGGGCAACAGGGCGAGGGTGGTGAATCCACCGGCCAGGGCGGCGGCGGCCAAGCTGGCGAGGGTTTCCCGGGACTCATAACCCGGTTCGCCCGATCGGGAATAGCAATCCACCAGGCCCGGAGCCAAAATTTGCCCCGCCGCCTCAATCACTCGGGTTCCCTCCGGCAGGGCTTGGGGATCCGGGTCGATCGCCCGCACTTGCCCCTGATCCAACAGAACCGTGGCCCGACGATCAACCTGGGCCACCGGGTCAATCAGACGAATTTCCCGTAGCAGTTCGATCGCCATCTACAGCGCCCCAGCGGCCGTTTTGTCCAAAATAGTGCCGGATAGGTGATGGGTAATATTCATCGCCTGCAACACCGGCAAACTATCGGGCCCGTCGGGATAGCAAATTGCCGTTACCCCACCGTTTCCTTGCTTAAAGCGCCAAATGCTGTCGGGGCCAAGACCCGTGAGCTGACAGAGCAGGGCTTTATTCACGGCATCATGGGCCACCACCAAACCGGTCAAGGGGCGATCGGCTGGCGTTGCCACTTCACCCGCCTGAGTCAACACGGCCGCCCAGGCCTGCTCAGCGCGATCGAACACCTGTTGCAAATTCTCACCCTCCGGCATTTGCACCGTTTCCGGGTGCGTTTGCCACTGTTTCAGCAAGCCCGGATATTCCGCCTCAATTTCCGATTCATACTTGCCTTCCCACAGACCATGGCCGATCTCCTTGAGGGTATCGAGCAAGCCCAATTCCAGCCCCGGGTGATGCGCCAAAATTGCCTCCGCCGTAGCCTTGGGGCGAGCCATGGGGCTGCTGAAGGCAAAGTCGATCGCCACATCCTTCAGGAAATTGCCCGCTTTGGCCGCTTGACCGTGACCCGTTTCATTCAAGGGCACATCAATTTGGCCCTGAAACCGCCCCTGACGGTTCCATTCCGTTTCCCCGTGGCGCACCAACAGCAACTGCGGCCCCCGATCGCCCCCACCGGGCTTGGGCACGGCGGAACCCCCCAAGGCTCCCAAATGCGCCGTCAGGTTCATCGATTCCAGTTGCACCGCATCCCCTAGGCCACCGGCAAAGTTCAGCACGCTGATTCCGCAGTTCGATTGCAGCAGGCAGTGGTAGCGATCGGGGCCAATTCCCAACGCCGTGCTCAGCAAGCAACGGTTAATGCCGTTATGGCCCACCAAAACCACCGTTTGTCCCTGATGGCGGCTCAAAATCTCTTCCCAAAAGGCCTTAGCCTGTTCTCGCAGGGACAGCACCGGGAAATGTGTCCCACTGGCCAGCGCCATGCTGAATTCGTGGGGCTGGTGTTTCCACTGGTCATAGGCTTCAGGAAACTGAGCCTTCACGTCACTCACGGCCATCCCTTCCCAAAGGGGCAAATCCACCTCTCGCAACAGTTCGTTGGTGGTCAAGGGCGGCACGGGTTGCAATTGCTGACAGATGGTTTCGGCCGTTTGGCGCGCACGCTGAAGGGGGCTGCAATAGAAGGCATCGATCGCCAAACCTTGCAGGGCGATCGCCACCTGGGTAGCCTGGTTACGCCCCAAGTCAGTCAGCACTGACTGATCGCAGCGCCCTTGAATGATCCGGCGGGTGTTGAAGTTACTTTGTCCGTGGCGGATGAGGATAACGCGCGTAGCCAAGGGGCTGTCTCCTAAAGTGGGGGTCAGGGGGAGCGGGGCAACAGGACTATTGCCGGGCTGAGGGCTTGTCAGAGCGAAGGTGCGGCGGTTTGGCGATCGAACAGGGCCTTGCTTCGGGGATTGAAGGCGGGCCCATGGCAGACAACCGGCGCTCAGCCAGGATGCATTCTACCGCTCTGGGGTGAATCAACAGTTCTTCTGACCGGATCTTCTGATTGAAGATTTCCATGGGAAAACAACCGCCACCCAAGGAAGCGGTTGCAACCAAAGCACACCAGGGGCCGATCGGGCCAGAAACCGCTACACCACCAAGGCGCAACCGATCAGCCTATTGCGCTAACACATCCGGTGCGGTGGTTTCGCCAAGGCCCGATCGCCGCTGGGTGGGTGGGTTA
>NZ_LIRO01000024.1:0-18481 GCF_002742025.1 Limnothrix sp. PR1529 | reverse complement strand
GGCAATGCTGGGGGCACATTTGGGGCGGGGCACGATCGGGAGAAGCGCTCAAAGATGGTTGCGTCCGTGCCTTTACCGGTGACCAGAACGGGCTGAGGGCGATCGCTGGTCAGCAGATCAAGGAAGGCAAACCGACCGGCCGCCGCGCTGAAGGGTTCCATGCCCGATCGCTGGAACCGCTCGGCCAGCATGTCGGTGGCTCCCATGCCGCGCGATCGCCACAGACCCCACTGAATCGCCCCAGCGCGTCCGGGCCAATGGCGATTGCGGTAAGCACAAAAGGCTTCCAGCAGTCGATTCGCCACCACGTAGTTCGCCTGTCCAGGGTTGCCGGCCGCCACGGTGATTGAGGAAAATCCCAACCAAAAGGCCACGGGTTGATCCTGCAACCGTTGTTCCAAACGCAAGGCCCCGAGAAATTTTGGGGCAATCAGCCGATCGAGGGAGGCGAGGGTTTGGGCATGGAACAGCCGATCGTCTAACTGCCCGGCCGTATGAATCACGCCGTGAATGGTGCGGTGGGTGGTTTTCAGAATCCCTGTGAGGCGATCGAGGTCGGCTTCTTGGCAAAGGTCTGCTTGTAGATAATCCGCCGTGGATCCCAAGGATTCCAGCAGGGCGATCAGTTGGTCGGTTTGGGCCCGGCGGGGCGATCGACCCACCAACAGAAAATGAACGGCCGTTTGCAGCGCGATCGCCTCGGCCACTTCTGCGGCCAAGGCCCCGCTCCCACCCGTGATTAAAATGCAAGATCCCGGTTCCAGGACGGAAACCGGCAAGGGAGGCGCAGATCCGGGGGCCACTTCCCGCAACTCGGCCCCATAGCGATCGCCCCCACGATAGGCCACGCGATCGTGCTCCCAAGGGGTTGCCGCTTCCGCCGCGATCGTGGCGCTGGCTTCTCCAACGGTTAGTCCCAACTCCAAGTCCAGGGATTTCAGGCGAATTTGGGGCAACTCCAAGGCCACCGTGCGCCCCAGGGCATCAATCCCCGCCGTGGCAAACCCCAAAACCCGATCGCTCGGGGTCACGGCTTGGGCATCAAAGGTCACGGCCAAAAGCTGGAGCGGATCGGCGGGGCGCACTTTCGCCCACTGTTGCAGGAACAGAAAACAACCGCGCACGCCCTGGTTCAAATCGGCCTCGGCTTGGGTGACCCAATCCCGATCGCCCTGGGGCCCATGACCTGACCCCGCTGCCGGGGGAACCGTGACCCAATAGACCAGGGCTGGGGAAAGGGGCGAGTCGATCGCGTCGGCCCCTGCGATCGCCCGGAATTGCTCGGGAGCCAACAGATGCGTCAGGCCCTGGCGCACTTGGTCTGGGTCAGTCCAATCCCACTGGCAAACCTGATCGCCCAAAACCTCAAAGGTTGAACCGGCTAGGCACAACTGAGCCTCAATCCCCTGCGATCGCAGCCGCTGGCGCAAGGCCAAACCCCAAGCAGCCCCCTGGGCAAAAATGATCGTCGGCGCGGCGGTGGCCTGAGTTGGGGATGCAGTGGCGGTGGGCAAAACAGTCCAGTCGGTTTCAAAGTAAGACACCTCCGGCGCAAGCAAGGGAGCCGCCGCTAGGGTTAACTCCCGAATCACGGCCAGGGGGCGGCCATCCGTCCCGATCGCGATCGCTGAAAACTGGCTTTCGGTAGCCTGGACTCGGCATTGTTGGCGCTCGAACCGGACGGTGACCCAGGATGAAGGCTCGCCAACCGCCGGATCGTCGGATCGATCGGGCGATGCTGTGGGGGCAATTGCGGCAGCGGATGACGATTCCCACTGGGCTTGCAACTGGGATCCCCACCAACAGCCCGCCACTTGCCCCGGCACAACGAAATCTCCAAAATCTCGAGCATCGCCGCTCCGTTCCGCAGACCATTGCCGGTGTAAATACACGGCCGCTTGCAAAATCCCATCCAAAAAGGCGGTGCGATTGGGGGCTTGCAATTGGAAGAGGGCTGCTTCGTCGGTGATTTGGGCCTGATGGATCACCTGCAAGGCCCTGCCGTACTGATAGCCGCGCGATCGCAAGGCGGCATAAATGGCCGTTCCCGGAATCTCGCCCACCCGATCATGGCCTACCGGGCGAGCATCGGGCGATCGCCCGGCCACTGGATCGAGGGGCGGCCCTGAGGATGACTCCGCAAAGGTGGCACTCAAAATCAGTCGATCGCGCTGCCAAACCTGAACCCGATTTGGCAACTCCACCTGGGCCCCCAGGGTCACGGCCTCCGCATCCCCCACCCCCAAGGCCACGGCCTGGTGCAAGGTAATCTCTGTCAGCAATCCGGGCGATCGACCCAGCGATCGGGTCACCGCATCCCAGGCCAAGCCAATGAAGCTGGCGGCGGGCACAATCCAGCGCCCATTTAAAAAGTGCGATCGGAGCACCAAATCGGTTTCGGGAAACACCTGCTCCCAGCGCTCCGACGATGCCCCGGAGGAGGGCAGCACCTCCCGGGCCGCCGGGGCAGCGGGCAACGGAGCCAGCCGATCGCCCTCGGATGCCTTGGGAAAGAGCCAATACAACTGGCGATCAAAGGGATAGCGTGGCAAGGACAATTTGGGATAGGTGGCCGGGAAATGGGCTGACCAATCCACCGGACTGCCCGCCAGCCAGGCCGCCAAGGCCGATTGCACCGAATTTCCCACATCCTCAGAAGTCAGCACCTCAGGCAGTTCGGCCAGCGAACGCGGGCGATCGGGCAGCAATCCCGACAGCAGAACCGGCCAATCCATGCCCGGATCCAGCACGCCCATGGTGAAGGCCCGCACCAGTTCCGCCAAGGCCGCCGAACCCGTGGGATAGCGATCGGTCAAGTCCCACTTTTGGCACAAGCGAGCCAGGCTGCTGCGAATGGCCACAAACATCAAAATTCGATGCTCTGGGCGAGGTGCGTTCGATCGCAATGGGGACTGCAATGGGGCTTGCAACACTGAATCAAGATCACTGCCCACCTGCTCCAACGGTTGCCGCCAGGTTTCCACAAAGCGCGTAAAGGTCATTTGCCGTCGCCACAGGGTGCGAGCCACCTGCAAAACCGATTCCCAATCTGCCTCCGGCAACGCCACCGATGCCCAAAGGGTCTTGAGCGCTTCGGCATCCTGCACTAGCCTGCCCAAGGTCGATCGCGCCTCCGAAGGCGTTTCCACCGTTGCCGCCACGGGCTGAGACGGCAGCTCAAATTGCGCCAACGCCCGCTGCACATCGGCCCAACTGCTGGCCAAACAACCAAATCGCCAAGGAAAGCTTTCGCGCCCCAGGGCCAGGTTCGCCGCGATCGTCCCCAAGTCGGCTGCGGCCACCCGTTGCGCCCCTTCCTGGCCCCACTGGGCAACCAAGGCGGCCAAGCTACGTGCTGATTTGGCAGACAACAAGAAGGGAATCACGGCAGTTACCCGATCGCCCGTCTCCGAGGCCCCTTGACCCGCGATCACGTTCCCTGTCGCCAACGCCAACGGCGATCCGGCTTCCGCAGCCACAGCGGGCGACCGGGGCGGCTCTTCCAACACCAAATGAGCATTGCTGCCCCCAAAGCCAAAGGAACTCACCCCCGCTCGCAACGGCAAATCCGCCGCCGCCGGTTTCCAGGAACCAAGGGCCACCGCTGGCACAAAGGGAGAAGTGGTGAAGTCAATGAGCGGGTTGGGAGTCGTTAAGTTCAAGCTGGCGGGAATCTGACGATGCTGCAACATCATCAAGACTTTGATCACCCCAGCAATTCCCGCCGCCGCTTCCAAGTGGCCGATGTTGGTTTTCACGGAACCCACCTGGCAATAGCCGATCGCCTGGGCCGTGGTGCGGAAAGCCTGGGAAAGGGCCTCCATCTCGATCGGGTCGCCCAGAGAAGTCCCCGTGCCATGGGCCTCCACATAGGTCACCGTGGCCGGATCCACTTGGGCATCGGCGTAGGCCGCCTTCAACAGTTGGGCCTGTCGTCCCACGTTGGGGGCTGTGATGGACTCGCCCACCGCCGAATGGTTCACCGCACTGCCCCGAATCACCCCAAAAATTCGTCGATTCTGGGCGATCGCCCGTTCCAGGGGCTGAAGCAACAGCACCCCACAGCCCTCGCCGGGCACATAGCCATCGGCCTGAGCATCAAACGTGCGGCATTGACCCGTTGGACTCAGCATCCTTGCTCGGGAAAATGACAGATGCTTCCAAGGGCGATGGTTGAGGGTCACGCCACCCGCAAAAGCTAATTCACACTCGCCCGATAGCAACGCCTGTCGAGCCAAATGGATGGCCACCAAAGACGAAGAGCAGGCCGTATCCAGGGTCAAGCTCGGGCCGCTGAGACCCAACACATGGGACAACCGATTCGACAGAATGCAACTGTAGCTGCCTAACCCCGAAAATCCATCAATTTCCACCTGGGGATCCGTCGTGACTTGCCAATAGTCCATGGTCATTGCGCCCAAGTAGACCCCTGTTGGCTGCTGACGGAGCGAAGCTAGGGACAGGCCGGCTTCTTCCACGCAATGCCAAGCCACTTCCAATAGCAACCGCTGCTGAGGATCCATGTACTTGGCTTCTCGGGGAGAAATGGCAAAAAATCCCGCATCAAACGATCGCCAATCCTTTAGGAAACCGCCCCATTTATTCCCCGTTTGTTCGCGGTAGGCTTGGTGATCCCAGCGATCGGGAGGAATTTCCCCGATCGCGTTCACACCCGCCGCCAAATTATCCCAAAATTCATCAATATCCGCCGCCCCAGGAAAGCGACCAGCCAAACCAATTACAGCGATATCTTGAGTCATAGTGGGGTATCTCAAACCGGCTTTAATTTTTCGTGGGGCAGTCATTACTGAGGCGATGGAAGCGACTAGAGCGATTAGGATGAGGCTTTCAACTCATCCCGCCAAGTCGAACGAGTCAACCATTGGATGGAGAGCATTTTGGCTAAACCATGATTTTTGAAAAGGATCAAAGTTGATTTCCGTTTGTCGCGGGAAGACCACTGAAAGCACGGTTTGATCGGCAATCCAAAGACGCGCTTGATATTGAGAAAAATGCCGAAAACTGGCTCGATAGTGATTTGGAAAAATGCATTGCAAATCCGCGATCGACAACAGCTCCATCGGCACAGTCATGCCGCAACGTAACACTTTCGATAGGGCTTCTTTTAATGTCCAAAGAGCCAATAGCCGCTGAGGGTATTGGGAATATTGAGAATATTGAGAATAGTAATCAAAGGTTCTATCACACCAGCTTTTTTCGGAATCTGGAACCGCATCAATCAAGGTTTGATAAAGCGTGGGATTAAAGGTTTCCACATCAATACCCACGGGGTAGCCCGCCTCAAAAGCAACCGCCACTGCCTGACCCGAATCATGGGCGATGCTCACCTCAAATGGCTCCTGCCCTCCATACCGCACCACTGGTTGCCCAAAGCTGCCCGGTTCAATGGAGATCGATCGATAGTCACAATCGCCAATTAACTGAACCAAAGCCCCTTTGGCCGCCATTCGCCCCATCAAGTACGACATCCGCCGCCTCAAAACGGGCAACTTTTCAAAATAGTCCAACTCCGCAGGTGAGAGCAGTTGCGATCGATAGGGTGCAACGTCAACGTAGTTGGCAATGTTCACACATTCAAATCGGCAAGTAATCGATCGCATGGTGCCAGCCCCTGTTTTAATTTGGCTTTGATTTGGCTTTAATCTGGCTTTGATTCAGCATTTTGCTTATTCAGAATTTTCATTAAAATATTGCGATGATCTAATCCAATTTTTAGGTTCCATTTGTTCATTAACTTGACCTAAAACTAGAAACCTAATTTAGTAATTCAGCGTAGGAGCTTAACTTAAACAATCAATTTGAGAATTTCACTGAACCACTGAATCAAAGAGCTGAATTGGATGTTGAATTTAGAATTCTGAATTTCAGCAACTACTTAAAACCCAATTAAGCGATTACTCTGAACGCCATTTTTTTGCTAGATTCACGGCTCGCTCCAGCGATTGCACATTCTGTCCAAAACGATCCATCACTGCCATACCTTTTGATGAGGAAGATGCATCCAAAATTACCCGCACAAATCCAGACAAAGTGCCATTTGATCCCACATCTAGATAGAGATTGGTTCCCATTGATTCCAAGCCTCGCAACGCCTTTTCAAAGTTAATGGGATTGCGAAATGCTTCCCAGAAAGTACGCACCGCCTGAGTTGGTTGCTGGTCATCGGCGCGATCGCCACACCCATAACGCCAAAAACGACCGGTTTGGAACTGAGGTAGGCGATCGAACTCTCGATCAATAATCTCTTGGGCTGAATCAATCCAAGGGGAATGAAACGCTTGGATCACCGGTAAACGCTGAAACAACACCGATTGACTCTGTAAGATTTGCTCTAGCCGATCGAGACTGCTCGATCGGCCACTGACCACAAAACTTTGGCTGCAATTAATACTGGCCAAAGCAGTGTCTTGAAACCAATTAGGATGTTGATGCCAGAGGTTTAAGCCATCCAAAATGGCTAGCATTCCCCCAACCGGTGTGTAGGATTCAAAGGCGAAGGATGCGCGAATTAAAGCAACCAGCAGTTGAAAGCGATCCACCACACCGCTGTAGGCCGCCGCTGTCAACTCTCCGAGGCTATATCCCAAAACCAAGTCAGGAATAATACCCATCGACTCGATCGTGGCCGCCACCGCATAGTTAAACGTAAATAACAGCGGATTACTGTATCGCGTATACAAAAGTAGTTTTGAATTTTCTGCCAGTGCCGCTTGCGAGTCAGCAAACAGCTCAGTGGCCAAATGAATACCTAAAAGCGGCAACGCCACCTCAGAAAATTCATTCATGCAGTTCCGAAAAACAGGATGACAGCGATATAGCTCCTGCCCCATTTCCATATACTGCGATCCTTGACCAGGAAACATGAAGACAACTTTCGCAGCCATGGCTTCAACTCCTAGTCTTCAACTGAGCTTGCAACTTGCGCTTTCAAATTTCTCTTAAACTTTTTCGGGAACCAAATTTGGAGAGATTTGATACAGCAGTCGGGTTAGCGTGTTGCCCACTCCCAATTCTTGAAACGTGCATTTTCCCCGATCGCACAAATGGGCGATCGTTTCTGTCCAGCGCACCGGACTCGCGATTTGCTGCGTTAAATTCTCAACCACATTCTCCAGCGTATAAGGCTGCGCTGAAGTGTTAGCAATCACTGAAAATCGCGGAGCACGAAAATTCATTGTCCGAATAAATTCCCCAAACTCTCGCGCTGCTTCTTGCATGTAACGCGAGTGAAACGCCCCGCTAACATTCAACACCACATATCTCGTGTCTGGAATTTCCTCAAACACAGCCGCCAAATCATCAATATCACGCTTGGGCCCTGAAATGACCACTTGCCGAGGCGAATTATAGTTTGCAATATCAACCGTATCAAATGCAAAATCATCTAAGATTTTGCGAATTTTTTCCACATTGCTACCAATCACTGCCGCCATTCCACCACCCTGCTGACGGCCCATCAATTGCCCTCGGTATCGAATTAAATTTAGCCCCGTTTCAAAATCAAACACTCCCGCCGCAAACAACGCATTATATTCGCCCAAAGAGTGCCCGCAAGCCGCATTAGGCCAAAAACCACCCGAATCAATATGGGACTGCCAAGCCAAGGCATTCACAACAAATAAAGCAATTTGAGTGAATTCTGTCCGGCTCAAATCACCATTGGGATCATGCAAACACAGCTCTTTTACAGAAAAGCCAAGAATATTATCTGCTTGCTGCAAAAGCTGCGGGTAATGAGGAAATAGTTCACTCCCCATTCCGCAAAATTGGGATCCTTGACCCGGAAAGAGAACAACATTTAAATTCATCATGCCGCTCCTTCAGTGTGCCAATCAGGGCGTTTAGGTAACATGGAGGAAGTTCAACGAAGCCAACTAGACAGCGCAAACTTCAAAGCGAATTTCAAAGCAAGCTCGTAGTCATCAGCTTCGAGAAACAGGTCTTTAACAACAGGGCCCTAAGATTGAGAATTAAAGAATCTGGCAGTTTTTGTCTTGTCCAATCCATAGAATTGAGACCCAGGCCAAGCATCAACAGCACTGATTCTTCAAGCCAAGTTTTTAGAATCGGAGGTTGTAATCAGGCAGTGCAGCTTGCAAATTCCTCAACCATCAGATCAAAGATTTTGCCCATATCGCCACGGCTAATTGAAGACTCGCAGAAGCCCACACCAAGCGTGACGGTGTTCCTAAAGGTAGAAGCCGTCATCATAAAAGCTGGGGCATAGGCAACGGGGCCCAAACCGTAGGAATAAACCACTTGATGTCCTGGGATGGGGATGTCAGTGTTGCCAACATCCGAAAATAGGGGTGTGCCAATTCCTGATTCAGCAGCTTGGTCAAAAGCTTGGTTCAGTAGCCAGTCTACCCAGGCAAAAGGAATGAGAAAAAGAATTTCCATGGCGATTGCTGGCAAAACGCCAGGCATGGCTCTTTTTTGGCTGATTAAGTCAGATTTTATGAAAGACAAGGTGTCTGCAAAGGAGTCTGCTTGGTTGACATGAATGTTAGAAATCAATGGAACCGCGAGATTACAAATTTTAGGCATATCTCCATGCCGGAGATAATGGCGAAGATCGAGGGTGTTGATAATCGGAAGTGATGCATCGGGCCCTGCATTCGTGAACCGACGCAGAGCACGCGCAAACCCTGTCAACATCACTTGATTTAGGGTTGCTCCACGATCTTTCGCATACTGAATTAGATTCTCAATCTGCCCCCGATCCAATTTGTAGGTTATGTATATTTGATTTTCATGGGTGCAATTGCTAAATGGCACTTTTAATTGACCTGGCTTCAAGAAGTTCTTCTTGCCCTTTTTCAGCAATTGCCATCTCTTTTTGGCAGGAACCTTGTCAAGAACTTGCCATCCATCACGCCGAACGGTTACAGAACTCGGGGTATGTTCCTGACCGTTTTGCAGCACCCCATAGGTTTCAGCAAGGGACTGAAGCAAACACCGCAGTCCACTGCCATCAGAAACAACGTGGGACATCTTGAGGCAAAACGTATCTTGAAGTGTGTTTTCGCCTTGGTGCCGGAAAATTCTCAGTTGCACCAAGCTATCGGTTGTTGGATCGATCGATCGAGATCTAAACTCTTCAACAGCCTGTTGCACATCGACGACTTCAAGCAGCTTGAATCGGTCTTTATGTTTTTCTTCAGATCGCAGCCAGTAGGGCGATACACTGTTGTTCACCCACTGGCATTGCAGGATCACCTCTGAATCTAAAACCAAATCGAAGCTCTTGAAAAATAGATCTTCATTCAGGCAACTATCTAGCGTAAAAACGCATTGAACAACGCCATTACAGGTTGCGAGGCTAATGTATTGGATTTTGTCTTGGGCCGAGGCAGGAAATTCTGAAGATGAAAACATAGCTTTATCCTTACTTTGTCCTTCGCCGCTTCAAGAGTCAATCACAGCTATTGCTAGCTTTAGGAATTTTTTGAATTGACTAATCAACAATTTTGTCAACAATCTTTTTTTGACAAACTTCGACAAATTTTTGACAAAAATACTCTTAGTTCCTGAGCTAGGTTTTCAATCAAAACCTCTCAGGAAAATTTTTCAAAAAGATTCTCTCTTAAGACAAAAGGCCGAAGTAGTTTGGCGTGATGTCTAAGTTTTTTGTCGATTTGAGTTTTCTACAGGTTGAAGTTATGGTCAAACAAGGATGCCAAACAAGCCAGCACCCTTGCTTAATCCAACCCCGAAGATCGCTGTTTAAGTAAGTGCATCTCCGCCTTTCACAAGGGCAAGTGAGATATTCTTAGCCAGGTCTTTGAGCCACTTCTCCCCTGATTGCTCATTGAGAGTCTTGAATTCACTGGCAGCCTGGATTTGCGAATCGACAATCTTTTCCAAAATTCCCTTGGCAGAAACTGGAGCAGCCTCGATCGCGCCTGGTTGAGCAGCAGGGTCAACAACCTTCTTCTTGTAAATCACAACCGGCATGGCTTCACCAATTGAGTTAGCCTCAAATGTGATGATTCGCTTGATTTCTGATCCAACCTGGATAGGGGTTCGCATGGCTTTTGGTATTCCTCAAAATCAAACTCAATCCTCATTCAGATTAATGTATTCTCTTATTAAATGTCAAGTCAAATTGAAGCATTAAATGATTTTCTAAAAATCTTTTAAAAGGTCATTTTTTGAAAAATCAAAGACCAAATTTAGCCATCAAAAGATTGCCTTTTCAAGGCAGGAATTATTTGGACAATGACTTTAAATAGAGTTATTTTTCTCGAAAATAACTGATTAATGAATAAATTGAAGTAATTAGAAGATAGTGATATCGAGAAAACCATAGCGAAGAAATTGGTCTGCAATTATCAGTTGGTTTAGCCCAACTGAATTATTTTCTACTAGTTAATTGAGCTTATTGCTTCAGTCTATCTCTGATTAACGAAAAGCAGAAATTAAGGCGAGGTTAAAAACTGATTCAAGTGTATTAACGCTGCCACATTGTGAATGAGGTCGCGATATTGATCCCAAGGTCTAGTGGAAAATTGCTCTTTTCCAATCTGAATTAGACCACTCCCTCCTGTTTGAGCGTAGGGTTCAATGTGTCCGATTCCTAAGGGATAAACGGAGTGGCTAGGCCTTTCTAGCTCCTGCCAATGCTCGTCATCCCGTAGAGGTATTTTGGGACAAAAGGGCAGGTAATTCCAAACTTCACGGGAGCAGTCATTTCTTTTTCGCAAGCCAGAGAAGAGCTAAACCAATTAAAAAAAGGTTCAGCATAGAGCGCTCTTGTTAGCACTGATTATGCTTATCCGCGTTGGGAATGGATGTGTAAATTAGTCAACACCATGCCATGGCCAACTCAGAGAGGGAAATGACGTTGCTCCCATGAATTCATGATTCGCTTAGGCAGCAGCAATCGTTGCCAATTCGTCCTTGAGTTTAAAGAACTCCGCCGTGGCCTCATAACCACTCTTCACCAGCCGCAGCTTGTCCTCGTGGCTCATGTTGAAATCAGTGGGCGAGAGCTTCAAGGTGTCAATGCTGATCGTCCGTGCCTTGTTGCGGGCGCTGATCCGAATGGAGGACGTAGCCTCAAATAGGCTTTCGAAATACTCCTTCAGGTCAAAGCCTTTCTCTAGACCAGAGGGGCTGAAGCCGGTTCTTAAGCTCACTCCCAAGGTTTCTTCGTTGTAGCCCTCTTCGCTGGTGAAGGGCGCATAATCAAAAGTCCACAGGGGATAGGGCAAGATCAAGCCACCATCAACATAGTAGTGATTGTCGGGAATGCCGCCGGGGAATCGCCAAGCTTGGAAGAAGAAGGGAATGGACATGGAAGCGCGCACTGCACCTGCAATTGGCGTGTCAGGAGTCGCACGGTAGGAGAACTCCCGCAATCCTCGAGCGGTCAAATCTGTGCCGAAGACATAAAGATCTGCAAATCCAGCATCTACGAGATCTTCAAAGGTGGCCTTCTTCGTTAGTTTGCGCGCAATGATGTCTTGAATCCACTGATAGAAAACATCCCCGGCATAATAACCATAATTCTGGACGAGGTTAATCGGGCTGGTGGGATCGGTGAACTCCCCCATGTTCAGGTTCATCATGATGTCTTCGATCTCTGCTGCTGAAAACCTCAGGGCAATTAAGGTTCCCATGATGGCTCCCGCAGAAGACCCAGCAACGCGCTCAAATTTGGAGAGGAGGCCGCGCTCGTTCAGGGATTGCACAACCCCTACGTAGGCAGTTCCTAACACGCCTCCTGCTTGCAGTGCCAGGTTTTTGTAGTTACCGCTGCTCATGAATCAAACTCCTTGTAGGTAAAACTCGTGACTGGAATGGGTTGACCTGTGAAACTCGTTCCGAAAAGCTCTGAGGCGAGGCAATGAGCGGCATAGAAACGTAGACTCAGGGCGCTTGAACGGTTCAGCCCTTTGCTTAAACCACTAGCCTTGGCGCTCAGGGATGCTACAGAGCAAATGGCAGCAAGCTCTTAGATTCAGGAGTGCGCCGAACAATGACAAAAACGGGGGTTGTTGCTTGGGTGATTTGCCCCTGTTCCCGCATAGCAAAAAGGGTTTGGGTGACTCCGTCGTAAATCGCGCCATCTCCCCTGGTCAATAACTCTTCGAAGCAACGATCGGGGGTTGCTTCATCGGATTCCAGTTCAACAATGATGGGGAAGGAACCAGGGCTGGGGATGGTCTCGCTGGCGGCAGCGGCTTCGGCGGCAGCGGCTTCGGCTTCCTGAACTTCAGCGGGCAGCGGGATGTTGGGGAGAATTTCTGGGAGTTCCAGTGCAGCGCTCTTCCAAATAGGGGAGCCTTGCAAGGTTCCATGGTTGGCAGCGGTGCTCTTGTCGTTGATGACATCTCCGCTGCCTTCGTTCAAAGGCCAATAGCCCAACAAATTCTCTTCGGATCCGAGCAGTCGATAGGACTTGTAGGCTTGAATTTGCTCTTGAGTGCGTGCAGTGCCCCAGAACCGAACTTCGGTCAAATCGCCTTGGAAATATTCGCCATGGCCCTCTGCTTTGCGGCCAATTTCGAGGGGGCCTTGGCTGATGGAGGCGGGGGTGTCGCCCAGGATGGTTTGAACTAGCTCTCCATCGAGGTAGAAAAACACATCGTTGTCAGCATTGAAGACGATGGCAACGTGATACCAAGATCCCGCTTCGATCGAAACAGAGGCTGCATAGTCAACAATCCAATATTCCGTAAAAAGTAGCGCTTCGTTGATGAGGCCAAAGCCAAAGCCTGGAAATTTAGAAAATAAGCGTAGATAGCCACCAATTTGCGCAACGTTCACCCAAGCTTCGAAGGTGAAATTATTAGCAGGGGAGAGGGACTCTTGATGGGGAATTCGGATGTAATTCGACTGACCATCAAAATGAAGTACTGAAGTCATGGTGATTAGAACCTTGGATGATTGGTGTCATTTCCAAACCAAACTATTGAATAAAAACAGACATGTTTATTAATACTGGAGTATTTAACACTGAAGTATCTAATACTGAAGTATCAACATTCGTCTGAATTTAATTCACAAAACAACCATCTCTCGCAAATTCTAGAATATTTCTTGATAACCGAACAGGCATATTCGGCTTTCTTAACATTCTACATGAACCCAATTAACCTCCAGAAAAAATGTCATCAAAGCTAGAGAATTTTGAGTAAGTAGATCCAGATAATTAGGATCCCAGCCCAAACTTCAATAGCAAGATTGGGAACACTTTTAGCCCAAGCTGAGTATTGATTCGGTGGTAACCAGCTCACGGCTGTTTCGAGGTGTTGATGCAGAAAAATCCAAGCCAGAACGATGATCCCAAGCCAGAGTAATTTCCTGGCTTTGTCAGCGAGCTTTGACGAGGTTTTTTGCTCAGCGACTATCCTTTTGCGAACTGCCTTGCCACGAAGCTCGATCGTTGTCAGATCGGAAAATTCGGCAACTTTCTCCGTGAGTTGCATCACAATTTCCGTGATGCCCAGTTGCTTAAGCTGAAGCTGACTGCGCTTAACGGCCCCTCGAAAATATCCACCAACGAGACTCATATAATCTGCGTTGGGAACTAGGTAATTCAAGGATGCATCCATCAATCCCCAGGTGCGGAAGACTCGCAGCAGTTGCCAACTGGAGGAAACGCGGTTCCTGCGCATGACCGACCCAATTTGAACCCCGATCGAGCTGATCGACTTCTCATGGTATGAGAGGCTGCGGATGTTCATTTTGGCATCCCACTGGCGATAGCACTGGATCAGTTGCGCTTTGACGTTTTCAATGTCTCCTGTGGGCAGGGAATCGCACAACATCAAACTGTAATCCAGTGCTCGATCGTAGTCCCGTTCTCCGAGAGCCTGCATACTGCGTCGGTAGTAGCGCAGGAAGTGGGAATCGAGACTGCCGATCGCCCCCAAATCAATGAGGCAAATGTGGCTATCTCGCAACAGCATGACGTTGCCAGGATGCAAGTCCCCATGGAACAAGTTATCTTCCAGCATTTGACGGAAGAAACTTTCAAAGAGGCGCTTTCCCACCAACTTCGGGTCAATATTATTGAGTCGAAGAATCTTTTCCAGATATTCGGGATCAGTACTGGCGGCACGGATATAATCTGACATCAAGATGCCGGGAATATATTCCATGGTCAGGACTTTCTTGGTGCTGTAATCACCAATCACAGCGGGAACATAGATGTTGTGTTCCCTGAGCGTCACCGTCATCCGTTCCAGGTTGGATGCTTCGTAGCGATAATCAATTTCCTCCTGAATCATTTGATCAAGCTCTAGGCTGATGTTGTCCCAATCCACATAGCTCTGTAGCTTCAGCTTCTTGATCAGGGAGAGCAAGAAGCGGATGAGTTGTAGATCTTGACCAAACTTTTCTTCGACATCCGGGCGCTGAACCTTAACAGCAACCACACCAGGAAAGGATGGGATTCGGGCCCTGTGGACTTGCGAGATTGACGCAGCCGCAAAGGGTCGCTCTTCAAACTCAATGAAGATCCTTTCCAGAGGGAGGCCTAATTCCTCTTGGATAATTTGCCGAACATAGTCCAGGGAAAACCCATAGGATCGATCCTGAAGCTTGGAGAGTTCTTGGCAAATTTCGGCGGGGAAGAGATCCAAGCGAAGCGACAGGAGCTGACCCACCTTAATCAGCAATCCCCCCAGCTTTTCGATGGAGAACCGAATATCGCGAGCCAGCTCTGTTTTGAGGTTGGCTGCACCCATCGCATTCTTGAGGGAGTACTTGAGGGTCAGCCGAGAAACCTCGTACAGCACCAAAACGATTCGGTTCTTCAGGAAGCTTAAGTTGTTGACCGGGAGCAGCCTTTGCTCTGGCGGCAATTCCAGTGGGATCGGGATCAGATCGGGCTGAATCATTAAATTTGCGCTGATGCTTACACGGGACGATCGGACACTTGCGAAATCTGTCCCCAAAACTTCAGCTTAAGCTTCAGCTCAGCAGCCTTTGGGGATGATTGCACATCAGTTCTTCACTAGTCGTCGGAGGATGCAACAACAACAAATACGGGGATGACGCTTTCGGGCAAAATTCCTTGGGCTTTCAGTTGCTCTAGGGCAACGGATACGTTGTCACAAATGAGACCTTTGCCGGAGTTCACCAATTCTTCGATGTCAGAGTTTGCCTGTGGCTCCATTTCAATAACAATCGGAAATTTCGAGGACTTTGTGCTATTTCCCATGACTGTCACTGTTTACGTTGCTAACGGTCGGCGACGCTCTGTATTTGCACGCCTGCACTCCCCAGGTAGTGTACTCCAATTTTTTTGGAAAAGTCACCGTGAATTATTTTTTTACAAGTTTTTGAAATTCTTTAATTTTATCTTAAACCGTATTCAAATATACAATTTTTCAGTCTTTGCACCTTTGATCGATCTTGGCGTTTGATGAATGTTTTTATACTTGAAAAATCTCGATTTTGCTGCCTTTAGGTATCGTTAAGCACATAAAAACAGCATGAATGCAAAGCGATCAAATATTTCAGCAACCTATGATCGTCGCAAGCTTTCCTGATTAGTTTCATTAAACCTAAGAGACAGCCAACCGCAGTCGATCGATTGGAACAAGACTTTCCAGACGAAGGTTACAGAATAGGCTTCAGAATTGAGGAGTAGACGAAAATGCAAAGATTATCTTTCGGCTGATTTTCGCTCTCTAATGAACGCGAAAGATGGGCGTTTTCTGAATCGATTGGTGGCATGGTGACAGATCACAGGCGATCGGGGGGTGACGAAGCGGAGGCGAAGAGCGGCGGAGAGTAAGCCAGGTATGAATCGGCGGGTTAAAACTCCGATTTTGGGGAGTACGGGTTTCTACTGATGCGAAAGGATTTGAAGGAGGTGGAGGCGATCAAAAAGGTGAGGTGGCGAATCTGACGACAGACTCACCACCTCACGGGATTGGAAAGTTTGGAATAGGGCTGAAACGAGTGCTGTGCGGTGCTGTGCGGTGCTGTGCTCAACGCCTTACGGCATCAGAGGTTTGATCACACACCACCAGCCTAAACACCGTTTGCACCAACCAGTTCGAGTGCTCAACGCCTTACGGCATCAGAGGTTTGATCACAGTTGCTTGGTCTCGTCACGGGAGACGGCATACAGGTGCTCAACGCCTTACGGCATCAGAGGTTTGATCACCCGCTCGCGCCGGTCGGCAAGTATAGCCCGTCCGCTCTGCTACCGGGCTTTTGCCTCTCTTGGGGCGCTCGCTTCGCGAACTTGGAAGGGGAGATCGGAGAGAAGCGAGAGGGGCAGGGTGCTCCGGCTCCGTTCCGCTGTCAACCTTTTCTTTTGTAGCTCGTTCGTGCTACAATAACGGCTAGAGTTCAGTTGCCGCCTGTGTTTCAGCCGTTGCCCGCTCCCGTCGTTTCTGCTTTGGCCGCCGCCCCTGCGGTGGGTTTTTCGGGTTCCCGCTCGGTCGTTTCGCCGTGGGTTGCCCCCGCCCTCGCCGCCGTGCCCTGGTCTGTTCCGGTGTTTGTCGGTTGTGCTGGCGGCGTGGATGCTGCCGTGCGGTCGGCCCGCGCGTGCCGGGTGTTTTGGGCGCGGCTGTTCGGTTGTGGCCGTGGCTCGTTTGCTGCCCGGTCGGTTGCGTTTGTGCGGGCTTTGGCTGGTTCTGGGGGGTTGCTGCTTTCGTTCCCGTCTGGCCCGTGCCCCGCTGCTGTGGTTCCCTCGCCCCGGTCGTCGGTCTGTTTCTGTGGCGCGGGTTCCGGCTCCTGGGCTTCCCTGGCTTTTGCCGTGGGTTCTGGGGTTCCGGTTTTGGTGGCGTTGCCGCCCGGTGTGGCCGCCCCGTCGTGGTTGGCTCCCTTGTGCCCTGGCTGGTGGGTTGCCGCGCCCGCGCCCGCCGTCCAGTTGGCTTTGCTGTAGCGGGTTTGGGCGGCTTGCGCCGCCCGCGCGGCTACGCCGCGCCAGCGCGAGCGGGCTACGCCCGCCGCGCAACAACAAACTGAACTTTTAAACCGTCTTTTTGGGCGGTTTTTTTGTTAGGAAATCTCGACTATTTTCTATTACTAAATTGAAATATTTGCTTGTTGCTATAGCTTGCTATTGCTATAATGATTGCAGTTCCAAAGGAGCTTATACACATGAGTTCAGTTCTGTTTAGTGGATTGATTGAGGAACAGATCGCACCAATCACCAGCGCGATCGCAGAAAAGGAAGGAATCACGGAAGCGCAAGCAATCGTGGCAATTCAAAAGGCTTTTGAGCGGCTGATTGAATCAGCAACCGAATCGCCCGAGGATTTTTATGGGCTGATTGCTAACAGCTACACAGCTCGTAAAGCCTTTAACCGCGCTGTTTCCTAGCCTGCAATTGGGGGCTTAGTCCCCCAGCTTATACACTTTCAACTGAGAATCACCATGCAAGAATTGTTCACCAGCTTAAATTCTACCGCCAGCTTGATCACTTCTCTCAAGTTGGAAATCAGCGAAAATCGCTCGCAGATTGTGACAGTTTCGGACACGCTGAACGAAATTGAGGCGGCGATTGATTTGGAGATTTCCGCCGATTCTGCTTTGAAGAATGAGCAACAGCGGAAGGCTAAAAAGTCAGAATTGTTGCTGGCTCATCAAGGTTTTCAGCAAGCCAAATCGATCAAGCGCGACCTGATTTCCAACGTGGAAAAGTTGGAAGCTAACTTGAGTTTGCAGCGCCGTCACTGGACTAGCACCAAGTTGCAGATCGAATGGTTGATCAGCGATCGCCGCGCCGAGGCGAACGAGAGCCAAGCCGTAACCCTGGCATTGCGGTAGGGGTGGCCAACATGGATCCGACAGAACAGGAACCCGAGTTGCTGCGATCGCCCGAAATCTTTGTGGGCTTGGAATTGCTAGAGCTAACGGAAGACTGGGAAACCCTCGAATTAGAGCTTGAAGAGTTGCCCCAGGCTGAATCCGAGTAAACCTATCAGGCCGGCCAAGCCGGCCTCAAAAAAATGGCTGACATCACCCGCGCAGAATACGCCCAGCACTTTGGTGAAGGCGCGAACGACTTCGACAGCTCCAAAGAGGAGGGGAAGGTGAGTTGGGATCGATCGGGCGAAGGTCTCGAAACCGGCGAGCGTTGGCGGCAGGCCTACGTTGCGGGCTGGGAAGCACGGCGGGCAGAGTACCGCGCTCACGGCGGCCAAAACCCCAACGCGCTTGAGTTCGACCCCGAACCCGGCGAAGAAGACGAATTCTAAAAACTGAGAATCGGGCCGGGCAACCGGCCCACACCCCAACACCATGCAGGCAATAACCCAAGGAACGATTAAGCACCCAGCAGGGCAACGATTCCCAAGTCGATATGGCGGCGAGCGGGTCAATATGGTTGTGGAAATGCCCGACGGCTCCGAAGAACGCATTTATGGATCGCCGGAGGAGCTGGACGGGTACAACCGGGGAGACGCGATCGCCCTCATCCGAAATAAGAAGGGCGAGTGGAAGCCAGTAGCGATCGAGTCCGGCCCAAAGTTGCCCAAGTTACCAG
>NZ_LIRO01000054.1:340-3318 GCF_002742025.1 Limnothrix sp. PR1529 | reverse complement strand
AATCGGTCAACTGCAAAATCTAACAGAGCTTTACCTTTGGGAGAACTACTTGATAGAGCTACCGGCGGCAATCGGTCAGCTGCAAAGTCTAACAGAGCTTTACCTTAGTAACAACGAACTGATAGAGCTACCGGTAGCAATCAGTCAACTGCAAAATCTGACAGAGCTTTCCCTCAGCTACAACCAACTGAGAGAGCTACCGGCGACGATCGGTCAACTGCAAAATCTGACAGAGCTTGGCCTCGGCCATAACCAACTGAGAGAGCTACCGGCGACAATCGGTCAACTGCAAGATCTGATCAATCTTGACCTCAGTGAAAACCAACTGAGAGAGCTACCGACGACAATCGGTCAGTTGCGAAATCTGGTGGAACTTGATCTCAGCTATAACCAACTGAGCCAACTACCAGCGGCGATCAGTCAACTACAGAATCTAACAAGACTTGATCTGAGCAGCAACCAACTGAGCGAGCTACCAGGATTCATTCGAGAGTTGGTCAAGCTCAAAAAGCTGAACTTGCGCAGCAACCCAATCGCAATTCCTCCAGAAATTTTGAGTGAAAAAAATCGGTACGAACCAGGTGACATACAAACAATTCTGGATTTTTATTTCAACAGCCGAAAAAACCCCAAACCCCTCTACGAAGCCAAGCTAATGATTATTGGCGAAGGCGGCGCAGGCAAAACCAGCTTAGCTAAAAAGCTCAAAGATGAAAACTATCAACTTGCAAGTAAAGAAAAATCCACCGAAGGGATTGATGTGTTGCCCTGGGAAGTTCCCCATCTAGATGGAACACCGATACGCGTCAATATTTGGGACTTTGGCGGTCAAGAAATCTACCATGCCACCCACCAATTCTTTTTGACTAAGCGCTCCTTGTATTTGCTAGTAGCCGATGAGAGAAAAGGCGATACCGATTTTTATTATTGGCTTAATATCGCAGAAACCCTTGGTGATAATAGTCCCCTACTAATCATCAAAAATGAAAAACAAGATCGCCAATGTGATCTCGATGAGCGAACCCTTCGTGGTGAATTTGGCAACTTCAAAGAGTCCCTCAGCACAAACCTCGAAACCAATCGCGGACTAGACACCATCCGCGCCAAAATCCAACAGTATCTCAGCAGCCTTGATCATGTTCAACAAATTATTCCTGCTCATTGGGCTAACATTCGTGCCGTTCTTGAAAACCTTGCTCAAGAAGACCCATTTGGACTCAAATTGGCTCACAACTACTTAGAACTCAGAGACTATTTCGACCTCTGCCGTAGCAATGGCTTCAACACTGAAATAGATATGCTGGCTGCCAGCCAATTTCTGCATGATTTAGGTATTTGCCTCCATTTTCAAGATGTCCGATTTCTCAAAAGAATTCTGATCCTGAAACCCGAATGGGCAACCGGCACACTCTACAAAATTCTTGATAACCCAGAAGTCAGAGCCGACTTTGGCCGCTTCAATGACGACACCCTCGAACAACTTTGGAATCGGGGTGACGCAGCAAAAATGCGAGATGAACTCTTGCAACTGATGAAAGAGTTTGCCCTTTGCTATGAAATCCCCGGTTGCAAAGGTCGCTACATTGCCCCCCAACTGCTCGAAAAAGAACGCCTTGACTATGATTGGGACAGCACCGATAACCTAATCCTCAGCTATCGATATACCTTCAAACCCAAAGCCATTTTCCCCCAACTGATCGTGGCGCTCCACGAACAAATCGAGCACAATTGCCACGTCTGGAAACATGGCATGGTGATCACCAACGGCCCCGCCCGCGCCGAAATCATTGAAGACGATCGCTACTACGAAGCCGACATCACCATCCGCGTTTCTGGCTCCAACAAACGCCAACTGCTGACCATTGTTGGTCACGAACTCGACAAAATTAACCGCAGCTACGAACGCCTCACCACCGAAGTCCTAATCCCCTGCAATTGCAGCCAATGCAAAGGCAGCCAAACCCCCCACACCTACTCCTGGGAAAGCCTGCAACGCCGCCTCGCCAACGGCCGCCGCACCGTCGAATGCGACCAAAGCTATGAAGATGTCGATGTGCGCCGCCTCATCGACGACATCGCCGAACCCCAACCCCGCGAAAACCTCGACAAAATGGAGAGATTCGATCAGTACAACCAATGCCAATCCGCCTCCCCATTCAGCCCCACAATCAACATCTACAACCGAAACGACAATCAACCCATGACCACCAACATCACCCAAAACCACCACGGCAGCGGCGACAACGTAGCAGGCAACAAAACCGTTAACAACTACCACGCCCCCCAAACCCCCGAAGCCGCCCAACAGGCAATCCAAGACCTGCTGAAACAACTGAAAATCGACGAACAAACCACCGCCGCCAAACTGCAAACCCAAGTCACGATCCAAGATTTGGAATGGCAGCAAACCCTCTGGGCCGCCCTCAAAAATGCCGGCCCAGAACTCGCCAAAAGCGCCGTAGCGATCGCCCTCACCAGCGCCGGTTTACCCGGCGCGATCGCCGCTGCCGCCTTTAACGTGGTGGTCGAAGGAGTGCGCGGCGGCCTGGAAGCCCGCGAAGCCCTGCCCCCCGGTGAAGATAACCCCTTTGGAACACCAACCTTTTGAGCTGCAACGCTTCCTAAAAACGCCACAAAAAAAGAGGCAGAAAAATCCCACCCCTTGCGAGTTTCTCTGCGGCATTGCTCCCATATCCCCAACATTCTTAGGGGATAGGCTCCTACAATTGGAGCGGTGATGTGAGGGGGCGGCGGCATGGAACGGGCGGAGTTGTTGGCGCTGCTGGAGCAGGCGAAGTCGGAGGGCTGGACGGAGCTAGATCTTTCACTGAAGAGATTAAAAGAATTGCCAGTAGAAATCGTTCAACTGCAAAATCTGACATCGCTTAATCTCAGCAACAACCCACTGAGTCAGCTACCGGCAGAAATTGGGGAACTGCAAAATCTGACAGAGCTTTACCTCAGCTTCAACCAACTGA
>NZ_LIRO01000054.1:0-275 GCF_002742025.1 Limnothrix sp. PR1529 | reverse complement strand
CCGGCGGAAATTGGGGAACTGCAAAATCTGACAGAGCTTTACCTCAGCTTCAACCCACTGAGTCAGCTCCCGGCGGAAATCGGTCAACTGCAAAATCTGACATCACTTTACCTTGGCAGCAACCAACTGAGTCAGCTCCCGGCGGAAATCGGTCAACTGCAAAATTTGACATTGCTTGACCTCAGCTTCAACCAACTGAGTCAGCTCCCGGCGGAAATTGGTCAACTGCAAAATCTGACATTGCTTAACCTCAGCTTCAACCAATTGAGTCAGCT
>NZ_LIRO01000132.1:0-1269 GCF_002742025.1 Limnothrix sp. PR1529 | reverse complement strand
CGCCGCGATCGGGTGGGTGGCGGTGGCCATGAGAGCCAGGGTGAAAGCATGGCCCCATCGCTGGAAAAGCGCGAGTTTCAACATAACGGAATCACAAAATGACGGAATGGCAAGCAATTGGGTTTGCTATCCGTGTTATCCGTTCCGTTAGCGTTGGACTCAGGAGCAATGGACGCTTCCTGAAGTTGATCGCCATTAACGGGCGATCGGGGGCTGGTTGCTGAAGTGGTTATAAGCGGCGCGGGAATAGTCGCGGATGGCTTCGGCGGCCTTGGGATCGTTGGGGGCCCGTTCTGCCAACACGGCAATTCCGTAGCGACGGCCGTTGGGGGTGTCTACCAAGCCTGTGTCTGCCAACAGCTTCGCCAATGTGCCGGTTTTGTGGGCCACCTCGCCACCTTTACCAATGCCCTTCGGTAGCAGGCTGTTGGCCGCCGTGCCGCGCATGATGCTCAACAGTCGATCGCGCGATCGCATGGAAACCAATTCGCCCCGGTTAATCAATGCTGTTAATTGCACCAAGTCCCGAGCGGTGGTGCGGTTCAAACCGGTAATATCCGGCAGCAAGTCGCGGATACTTGTGCCCTGTAGCCCCCAGGATTGAAACCGCTGGTTCAGGGGGCCGGAGCCACCCGTGCGGGCCATGATCATGTTGGTGGCGGTGTTGTCGCTGATCACGATCATTTGGCGGGCGGTGTCGATCGCGGAGAATTTTTGGCCCGGCTTTTGATATTGCATCGTGCCCGCCTCGGGAGCCACAAACCGCGCCTCCATGGTCAGCATTTCATCAAGGCGAATTTTGCCCGCATCCACATCCTGAAAAAAGGCCACTAGGATCGGCACTTTAATCGTGCTGGCGGCGGCGACCGATCGATTATCGTTCCAGGCGGCAAAATCTCCCGTATCCAAATCCAAGGCAGCCGCATGAAGAATTAGGCTGGGATAGCGAGCGGCAATTTTTTGAAACTGATCGCTCAATGAGGCGATCGGCTGGCGAAAGGCGGATCCCGGCGGCGGCAACGCGGGGCTGGCCAGTTGTTTTTGGCCTTGGCGCACCACTTGGTTAATCTGTGTGCCAGCGGGGGAAGCCGTTTGGCGCATGGCCGGGTCAAATGCCATCAATACCGTGCCCACGATCGCCCCTAAACCTGCCCCCACAATCAAGGTGCGCAAAGCCTGTAACCACAGAGGGTCGCCCTTGCTGCGGCGAGTGGGCGGCCGGTCTGGGGCTGTTGGGCGGGGCCGGGGCGATCGCCCATTGGCCTGGCC
>NZ_LIRO01000033.1:0-28331 GCF_002742025.1 Limnothrix sp. PR1529 | reverse complement strand
GGGGCAACCGCGCTGCTGGGCGGTGGGGGCGGGGTCACCACCGCGCCGGGTTTGGGATCGTTGGCAAAGCTGGGGCGTGGCGGGGCCGTGGCAATTTGGGTGACGATGTAGCGAACGGCAATCACCCCTCCGGCAGCCAAAAAGGCGATCGCGATCGCGATACCACTAATGAGGCTGACCAGCCCGCGCAATAGTTTCCACAGCCAACGCACGATCGTTTGCGACTCCCGATGAGGATCAACCACCAACCTGTCCAAAATATTTCGCTAACCGATCTAGCCCAGAGATTTAGCCCAGATATCTAGCCAGCCTATCTAGCCAGAGATTTAGCCAGATATCCAGTCAGCTATTTAGCCAGGATATCCTGCGATTCAGCCCGTATTTTCCCCTAGAACCCGTTCTGATCAGGGCGGAAATTCGGCCAATTTGGCTAATGCAGCTCGTTCAAACCATTCAGCCCGATCAATCCAGAATTAGCCCGAGAAAGAAGACAAGCCGCCTAAGGTGGTTGATCGGGATGCTAACCGCGCTTTGCCCGCGGCCGCCCATTGCTGAAGCGCTTCGATCTGCTCGCGGGCCGTGCGAGCCAGAGGCACAATTTGGCTAACGGCGGCCACGATGTCATCGGTGGTGAAATCGCGGTTTTCGCTGAAGCCAATGTGCATCGCTTCCACGATCGCCTGTTCAATTTCGGCCCCGGAAAAGTCCGGTGTTTCGTAGGCCAGGCGATCGAGGTCGTAGGTTTTGAGATTGTGGGGGCGCAGTCGGCTTAAATGCACCTCAAAAATTTCGCGGCGCTCCGGCTGGCTGGGCAATCCCACAAAAAAGATTTCGTCAAATCGCCCTTTTCGCAACAGTTCTGGCGGCAAGGACTGGATATCGTTCGCCGTGGCCACCACAAAGACCGGCGATTGCTTTTCCGCCATCCAGGTGACAAACGTGCCAAAAACCCGCGAGGCCGTGCCGCCGTCGCCCTTGCTGCCCAATCCGGCGAAGGCCTTGTCGATTTCATCGATCCACAGAATGCAGGGGGCGAGGGCTTCCGCGAGCTGAATGGTTTGGCGAGTGCGGGATTCAGACTCACCGACCAAGCCGCCAAACAAACGCCCCACATCCAACCGCAGCAAGGGCAAGTGCCAATGGTGGGCGATCGCCTTGGCCGTCAAGGATTTGCCAGTGCCTTGAATCCCCACCAACAACAGCCCCCGGGGATGGGGCAGGCCGTATTGGCGGGCCCGCTCTGAAAATGCGCCCCCACGCCGCAGGAGCCAGGCTTTCAGGTTGTCTAGGCCACCAATGTCGGACATTTGTTCCGTGGCGGGGCAAAAGTCCAAAATTTGGGTTTGGCGGATCGATTGGCGCTTTTCTTCCAGGATCAGATCCATGGTTTCGGGGGGCAGGTTGCCGTTTTGGGCGATCGCCCGGCCCAACACCCGCCGCACCCGATCGAGCGAGAGGCCTTGGCTCGATCGCACCAAGTCTTCTAAGTCTCGTCCTTCCAAGGTTTGGCCCGTGGCGGTCGCTAGCCGTTGCACCTCTTGGCGCAGTTCATCGGCGGCGGGCAGGGGAAATTCCAACACTGTCAGCACTTCGCTGAGGTCTTCGGGAATTTGCACCTGCGGGGAAAGGAGCACGATGTTTTTGGGTTGGGCCTTGAGCGATCGGGCCAAGTTACGCAATTTGCGGGCGATCGCAATATCATCCAAAAATCGATGAAAATCTCGCAAAATAAAGACCCCCGCCGCTGAATCGGGGAATTTCTCTAAAAATTCCAGCGCTTGCAGCGGATTGCGCTTGGCCGCTCCCAAATCATTGGGACTGCCGCTGTAGCCTTCCACAAAATCCCAAACATAGACCCCACGATTGCCCTGGCTTTGGGCACATTGGGCGATCGCCTTTTCTACCCGCTCCTCTTCGGCGGTGGGGATATAAATCAGCGGATAGCGGGCCCGCAATAGCAGCGAAAATTCCTGAAAAAAATTCATATTAATGACCTACTCGCCAGCGGCCGAGTCCGAAATGCTGAAATTGGCTCTAGGGCGCTTGCACGGCTTCTCTGCCCGCAATTCAGCATACCGCCTCTATTGTTGAGGCGTGTGTTGTGGCATGTGTTGCGGCCTGGGTAGGCGGCCCAATCCTGAGGTTGGTTGTCAAATGGCTCAAGATCCCAACTCCACCGTTAGCGGATCGTGGCGGATGAAATCGTTGAACCCGATCAGGGCTGCTATCAGCTAGTCCACAATTAAACCGTCGCGAATTTGAATTTTGCGTTGGGTGCGATCGGCGATCGCTAAGTCGTGGGTAATCAGCACAATGGCAATTTATTGCTGATGCAATTGATCAAATAAATTCATCACTTCTTGGGTGGTTTGGCTGTCGAGAGCACCGGTTGGCTCGTCCGCTAACAGTAGAGATGGCTGATTGATCAACGCTCGGGCGATCGCCACCCGTTGTTGTTGTCCCCCCGACAGTTGATTGGGCCGGTTATGGAGTCGATCGCCCAACCCCACACTCACCAAGGCGGCTTCGGCACGGGCCCGGCGATCGGCTTTGGGAATGCCAGCATAGACGGCCGGTAGCATCACATTTTCCAGGGCTGTGGCGCGGGGCAACAGATTAAATTGCTGGAAAACAAAGCCAATGCGTTGATTGCGAATGTAGGCTAATTCTGTCGGATTCAGCGCGGTTAAGTTGCGATTTTCAAAGGTGTAGGTTCCTTCGGTGGGGCGATCGAGGCAACCAATAATATTCATCAGAGTTGATTTGCCCGAACCCGAACTCCCCACGATCGCTAAGTAGTCATTGGCGGGAATGTCCAAATCAATGCCCTTCAAAATCGGCACGCTGGTTTCGCCCAGTTGATAGCTTTTGGTGATGTTTTGGAGCGTAATCATGGGGAATTACCTCACTCGCTGCGGAGGGCAGTAATTGGGTCGAGTCGGGCAGCATTGCGAGCAGGAATTACCCCCGCCGCCAAGCCCACCAGCGTGGACAGCCCAAACCCGACTACCACAGCACCCCCTGAAATCACCAAGGCAAATTGAAAAGCCGTAGCCGCCACCACGGTGACACCAATGCCCAACACAATCCCGATCGTGCCGCCTAGGACAGAAATGGTGACGGACTCCACCAAAAACTGACTGAGAATGGCGCGATCGGTTGCCCCAATCGCTTTGCGAACCCCAATTTCGCGAGTGCGTTCCACCACCGAAACCAACATAATATTGGCGATGCCGATGCCACCCACCACCAAAGAAATCGCCGCAACGGCCACAATGGTGGTGGTGAGTAATCCCAAGATAGTGGTCAAGGTTTTGAGGATATCGGCCTGGTTGGTGACGCGAAAATCATCATCGGCGGGCGACATGATTTTGTGGCGCAATCGCAAAATATTGGTGACTTGAAACTTTAAGGTTTCTAACTGCGATTCATGCTGACTTTTAATAAAAATGCCATTCACAGAAATGCCTGTCAGCGCATTTCTACCGATCGTGCGGGCTGACATGGTGGTTAGGGGAATATAAACCGCATCATCACGATCCTGTGGCCCCTGGGAACCCTTAGCCTCCATCACGCCGATCACTTTGTACAGTTCACCGCGAATGCGGATTTTTTGACCAATGGGATCGATATCCGCCGGAAACAAATTCCGCTGCACTGTGGGGCCAATCACCACCACTGAAGCCGTTTCATCGAGTTCCGATTGGCGGAAAAAACGTCCCACTTGCGGATAGGTATTGCGCGCATCCGGAAAGCTTAAATCTGCGCCATAGGCTGTGGTGGATGTGTTGGTTTGGTTGTAAACCACCTGCACAGGCCGTTGTAAATAGGCCGCAATGACGGTGGCTGAGGGTGCTTGCTGGGCGATCGCCTTGGCATCTTCCCAGGTGAGGGTGCTCACCGATCCCATGGCTTGCACCACGCCACCACTTTTCGCCGAACCAGACATCACCTGCAACACATCGGTTCCAAGGCTGCGAATGCTGTCTTCCGTGGACTTTTGCACGCCCTGCCCGATCGAGGTAATGGAAATCACCGATGAAATCCCAATAATCACCCCCAACATGGTTAAGGCGCTGCGGAGCTTGTTATTCCAGAGGGATTCGATCGCCATTTCCATGATGTCGATCGCCGAAATTGTGAAGCGATTAGGCTTTGCTTGGGTCATGGCAACATTCACCAGCCATTGGATAGGATCAGTCCCGATCGGTTAGTTCAGACCGACCGAATTTCAGCAGTCAAAATTGCAGCCCAAAATCCTAGGGAGGCGGTGGCGCTTTGGGCAGAATACTGAAACCTTTTGAGCCAGAATCCAAATTGCTGGGCGGGCTGACTAAAACTTGCTCATTACCCTGTAATCCGGTCTTCACTTCGGTGGAGCCTTCGACTGTCACGCCGGTTTCAATCTTGCGAAAAACCGGATTACGATCGGCTCCTAAAATATAGACACCTTCACCCTCCGCTCGGCGTACCACAGCCGCATTAGGCACGAGTAAAGCACTGGCAAGTTGCCCAATTTCAAACTCAGCTTCGACATTCATGCCTGCTTTTAACTGGTTCGATCGGGCATCATCAATCGCAATGTAAACTTCAAAGCTCGTCACATTTTGCGAGACCGTTGCCTTCGGTGCAATTCGGGCAACACGACCCCGAAATTTTTGACCAGGAAAGGCATCGACTTGAATACTCACAGGCTGATTGAGGCGAATATTGCGAATTTGCGCCTCGGCTAAATTCACCACCACTTCTTGGCGATCGCTGGCCAAAATCAAAATCGAAGAAGAAGAGGCCGATTCGCTGCCGCCCGCGACCGATGGGCTAACGAACGAACCCACATCGGCATATTTCTTAATCACAATTCCATCAAACGGAGCGGTGATTTTGGTGTCTTGCAGTTGGGTTTGAATCGATCGCAAATCACCACGCGCCGACTGCACTTGGGCCTTGGCTTGGGCAACATCTTCCACACGGCTGCCTGCTTTGAGCAGCGCAACGGCTTGTTGTTGTTGACGCACGCGAGCGATCGCTTGGGCGATGTCCTCTTGGCGATTGCCGGCCTGCTGGAGCGCTAGGGCTTGGGCCGCCTCGATCGCCTGTCGTTGCGCCACCTCATAGTCCGTGCGTTTTTGGTCGAGGGTCTGAGCTGAAATTGCCCCATCCTGGAATAGCTCCTGATAGCGCTGGTAGTCGGACTCGCGCTGCTTGAGGGTGGCTTGGGCTTGCTGCGATCGCGCCACTGCCTGGGCAATTTCCTGGGGGCGATTCCCCGATCGCAACATTTGCAACTGGGCCTGGCGCTCTGCCAGTTGGGCTTCTGCTTGGGCAATGTCTTGGGGGCGATTGCCTGCCATCAGCCGCGCCAAGTTGGCCTGCTGCTGGGCGAGCTGGCCCTGGCGCTGCATGAGCTGGCCTTGTAAATCCGCATCGTCCATGAAAGCGATCACTTGGCCCTGACGCACCCGATCGCCTTCCTTCACCAGCAGCGCTTTGACAATACCCGCCGTCTTGGGGCCGAGGTTAATTGATCGCTCCGCCGCGATCGTTCCATTGGCGGCGATCGTCACGGTCACGGTTTGGCGGTGCACCGGCTGCGTCAACATCACCGTGGTTGAGCGATTGCCCCCCGTCAGTTGAGCCGCCACACTCCCCCCACCAAAGAGCAACAGCGGTACGATCGGCAGCCCCCACTTGAGCCAGCGCCCGCGATCGGAGGGCTGCTGAGGTTTGGCGGTGGGCCGGTTGCCAAGGAGGTTGGCAGCGCCGGACAGTCGAACAAGTCTAGAACGGAGATTGGATAAGACGTTTGACACAATCGGGTTCTCCAGATAAGCGCTGGGGGACTGTCTGAGGGGCGGCCTCAATCACGGCCTTGAATCATCAAGAAGTAGACGGAGCGATCGGGGCGGGATCCTTGAGCGATCACCTTGGGATTAAGCGCGATCGCAAAGCGTTTTGAGCGGTTGGTCGGGGACGGACGTTCATTAAAAGTTAGTACTTACTTATTAATTGAGCAAAAAAAATTGCCTTGAAAATGCTTCTATTGCCTGAGATTAGGTGTTGATCGGGGGACTAAAAGGCGATCGCTGTTCTGGGTTCAGCCCGCTGGTGGGTTCTCCGGTGCGATGCCCGCCCAAAGGATATTGATTAGACTGGCCACAAACTGCGATGGTTCAATCCGGCTTTCTGGTTTCACCTCGGGTTGTTGGGACTCGGGTTGAATCGCTGCGGGCCGTTGCGTGAACGGCGGCATCTGGGGCATCGACTGAACCATTGGGGGCAGCTCATGGGCAATCACGTAGTTGATGATGCTGCCCACGAGCAGGTGAGCCAGCGCCATCGAGTCGATCGCCCGCAACCAGCCCCCCGCCACGGCCCGCTCCAAAAACAGGGCCAACAAACGGCTATCGCGCACCGGAGGCGGTGGCAAGTGGGGTGAGTGCGGCGGATGAGGCATTTTTTTTTGCGCCATCATCATGAACACCCGTGGCAGGCCTTCTTGATAGAACGCCAACATTTCGCCACAGATTTCCGTCAACTCGGCTTTGATGTTGGCGGTGGGCTGGCGATCGGACAAGCGTTTCACCCAGTCGGGCGTTTCCGTCACCCCCATGGCGGCTAAAAATAGAGCTTGCTTGGTAGGAAACCGCTTAAACACCGAGGCTTCTGAAATACCAGCACGCCGGGCAATTTCCACCGTTGAAGCCTTCACGCCTTGCTCCAAAAACACCTGACGAGCGGCAGTCAAGATAGCTTCGTTGGTGATTTTGGGTGGGCGAGGCATAAAAAGTAAGCACTTACTTACTTAATAGTTTGAACAATTCCCCAACCATCGTCAAGACCCCAAGGGCGATCGCACCCGCCTAGCCCGTGGAGATGAACGACGAGTGATGACTGACGGATCTTCGTTCAGTTCGGTGCGAGGCGATCGAACCAGGTTTCTAAGCTCGCGGCGATCGCCTCTGCCAACCGATCCTGCTCGGCTGGATTGGTAATCCACTCGGATTCGGTGGGGTGGCTCATAAAGCCCAGTTCCATCAAAACGGAGGGGGCGATCGTCGGGCGCGCCAGGGCCAAGTTGCCCCAAAACACGCCGTAGGACGGGCGATCGAGTCGGCGGGTCAGCTCGTCATGCAAAAACTGCGCCAAGTCCTGGGCTTGGGCGTGATACCAAAACATGCCGATGCCTTGGGTGGTTTCGGCGTTGCCGTCGTCGGGCAAGGCGTTGTAGTGCACCGAGAGGGCGATCGTCGGTTCCAATTCGGCAATCTGGGCCAGGCGATCAGGAATGGGTAAATCTTGATCGGTCGATCGGGTCAGCACCACCCGCGCCCCGCGTCGCTCCAAGGCCGCTTGCAGTTTCAGGCTGGTTTGCAGGTTGGGGGTCTTTTCGGGAATGCCCGCCGCATTAATCGCGCCCGACTCCCGGCCCCCATGGCCCGGATCCAACAAAATCGTGATCCCTGAGAGGGGAGCCGCCCCCGATCGCACGGGTGGATGCTTAATTCGCCAATGGAGCACATTGCCTTCGTAGCGCAGAGTCCAGCCCCAGGCCTGGGCGGTGGCCAGTCGGGCCCGATATTCCAGACGATTTCCCGGTAACACCTGCCAGGTGAGCTGACTGATGGCCGGGTTGCGTTGCAAAAACAGGGTGTCCGTTTGGGCGATCGCCTGATGCAACGTCAGCACTAAGTCTTGATTCTCTTGGCGCACTTCCACGGGCACCGGCTCGCTCAGGGGCAACTGCACTTCCACGGCTGTTCCCTGATTTTGGGCCCGAATCCCTTGCACCACCGCTTGTAGGGGGGTGGAGCTGGGTTCGATCGCCACTTCACTGGCCTGGATCCAAGCCCCATAGCTGAGGCGTAACCAATCGCCCTGGCGGCCGGCGATCGTGGCTTGGCTGCCTTGGGGCAAGGGGGTGAGGCGGCTGTGGTTCGTGCTCGGGCCCGTGCGCGCCACCCCCCAAGGAACCGTCACCCGGGCCCGATCGCGTCGATCGCGCGGCCAAACGGTGATCCGACCGCGAGGGGTCATGGGCATTTCGCCATCGATGTAAAACCGCACCTGGCCCCAATCATCGGGGCGATCGGGCGTGAAGCAGCCCTCATAGGTGGTCAACGATGGTGGCGGGGGATCGCTGCCCGTCAAGACTGAGGCGTTGGGTAACGGCGATCCAGCGGATGGACGGGGCAATATCGGAAACGTCCGTTCCGCCACCCGCGCATCAATGGTCAAGTTGGGCCGCCCCGTCACCCGCAGGCAAATTGGCTCCCCGATCGGCCAGCCCCAATCAACCATCGGCTCCAGGGTGGCCAGGGGCGTACTCAACAACGGCTGATTGGCAATGCGGGTGATCGTGCGAATTTCCGTGCGATCGCCCCAGCGGATTTCAAATCGGTTGGGGCCAAGCTGTAGCGGAAAACTGGGGGCAAAATGCCCAAAGGCACTGCGATTCACCCCTTGGCCATTGATCGTGACCGAACCGGTGGGTGGCGCAGTGCCTAGAAAAAAGATGCGATCGCTCGCGGTTTGATGACCCTCCGGCGGATAAACCAACCGTAATTCTGAGGAACTGGGGGCCGGCTGGGCGATCGCCACCCCCGCCCACAGCAACGGCGCGATCGCCCCCACCATCAGCCGGGAAGCGCCCCCCAACTCCCACGGTCTCATTTACTTGCTGGCCCGCTCAAAGGCGGCCTTGAACGCCTCAGGACTGGGCGCACCCTGCACCGGTTCACCGGCCATCAAAAAGGTGGGAGTGCCTTCCAAACCCAAGCTTTCCGCCAACTCAGCATCGGCGGTCACGGCTTTTTTGGCCGCCTCGCTGTTGCGATCGCGCTCAAATCGGTTCAAATCTAATCCCAACTTCTTAGCCAATTCCCCATACAAGCCATCGGCCAAGCGCGATTGGTTGGCAAACAGTTCATCGTGATATTCCCAGAACTTGCCCTGTTGCTGGGCAGCCCAAGCGGCCTGGGCGGCGGGAACCGCCTGGGGATGGATGCTGGTGAGGGGGAAATGCTTAAAGGTCAGAATCACCCGGTCTTGATAGTCCTCCATGAACTGCTTCAGGGGAGCCAAGGCCCGACCGCAGTAGGGACATTGAAAATCGGAAAACTCCACCAACAGCACCCGTCCCTTGCCAAGGGTGGGAGAATTGCCAATCACCTTTTTCGGGTCAGATTTGGCATCGCGGGCGAAGTTTTGCCGCAATTCCCGCTGCTTTTGGGACTGCTGTTGGTTATAGTCCGCCACGGATTCCAAAATCACTTGCGGATTTTTGCGGATCACGTCCAGCACTTTGGCTTCAAAGTCCGCATCCACATTGCCCCCAGCGGACAGGGCGATCGGCTGGCAAGCCACCAAGAAGACGGTGGTGGACAGGGCTAAGGCTCCGGCTCCGGCCCAAAAGCGCAGGGAGGATGCCCGAAACAACCAATGGGCAAGGGTTTGAAAAAGGGTTTGGAGGGTCTGGAATGCCTTGAGCATGGGCCTGAGCCTAAATGAAAGATCCTGAGAGCGATTAAAAAACAAACGGAGCAACGGCCAGCGGCGCAGACGACCCGACGGGGGCAGGGTGACCCAATCAGCAGCCCAAGCGCCGCCCTGGGGCCATGATCTGTCCCCGCAAAGACGGATAGGGGAGGCCATTGGCCAGTTCCTTAGTCGGCGGTGTTGGGGCGATCGGGTCGTTGCAACATGGCAATCAACAGACAAATGATGCCCACATTAATCGACACATCCGCCAGGTTAAACACCGGGAACCGAATCAGCCGGAAATCCAGAAAATCAATCACATGGCCCAGGGCAAAGCGATCGATTCCGTTGCCCAATGCGCCCCCCAGCACGAACCCATAGCCCCACTGTTCCCAGCGGTTCATGCGCGGGCTGCCCAGGGCCAGGGCCATCAGGGCCGCGCTGACCGCCAACGAGAGCCACCGCAGCCAGCCGCTGCCCTGGAACAGACTGAAGGCCGCGCCGGAGTTGACCACGTAGGTGAAGTGAAACCAACCGGGGATCAGCGGGATGGTCTGGGGCGGAATCGTGAGGGCGAAGGTGCTGGCGACCCAGGCTTTGGTGATGCGATCGACCCCGACGCTGGCAACGGCCACCACCCAAAACCAGCCATTCTTGGAGACGAGGCGGCCACAGGATTTGGCCCAGGCGGGAATCGGTTTGGATCGAGACTCTGGCACCGGACTATCCACAAAATTCAACGGTGGCGGTTCTCTGGGGGTGATGGGATGCCCGCAGGATCGCCAACTTTCAGTAGAACACGAGATGTCGAAAAACTGAAGCGATCGTGGCGGCGGCACAGGCGGCCACCAGTTGCCCCGGCAAGACCGCTTGGGAGTAGGTGGTGGCGATCGCCTCAAATTCGTTGGCTCGCAGGGCCATGGCATACAACAGCCCCACCCCATGGAGCACCACCAACCCGATCGCGCAGCCGATCGCCAACTGCTCCACCTTGGGCGGCCCCAAAAAGGCCCAGCGCCCGCAGAGCCACCCGGCCGGCACAAAGCCCAAGAGATAGCCAAAGCTGGGTTCTTGGATATATTGCCAACCGCCGCCCCCTTCAAAGATGGGCAACCCCGCCAACCCCAACAGCAGGTAGGCAATTTGCGAGAGGGCCGCCGCCGTGCCCCCACCCAAGCAGGCCACCAGCAACAATGCCGCCACTTGGTAGCGCGTGCCCAAAGACACCACCCGCACCCCCTCTTGGAGCCAATCCCAAGGAGCCGTGGGCACAAAGACTTCCACAAAGGAGGCGGCGATCGAGAGTAAGACCCCGATGGCCGCCCACAGCAAGGTTTCTAGGCGCATGACGATCGCCCCATTAACGCCCCATTAACGCCCTATGAATTCCCCATTCATGCCCAAGGGAGCGCAACCGCCGGGGTCACCCTCCGGGCGATCGCACTCCCGATCGTTCACGTAACCCGATCGTTCATTTGAATCATTTAAATCGTTGCGGCCGTTGCGCCGACGACGGGCGCTTCGCCACCCACCAGGCCCAATTCCGTCAACATTTCATGATCCTTCTCGGGGGGTTGGCCCATGGTGGTCAGGTAATGGCCAATCAGCATGGCGTTCAACCCGGCTTTCAGACCCAGGGCTTGCAGCTCACCCATCACCACTTCTCGGCCACCCGCATAGCGCAGAATGCGATCAGGCAAAATCATCCGGAAAATGGCGATCGCCTTGGCCGCTTCGTAGGGATCCAGCTTGGGGCGATCGCCCATGGGCGTGCCAGCTCGGGGATTCAGCAGGTTTAGCGGAATCGATTCCACCTCCAAATCCCGCAGCGCCAGGGCCAAATCCACCCGGTCTGCCCAGGTTTCGCCCATGCCCAAAATGCCCCCGGTGCAGGCTTGGATACCCGCCGCTTTCAGGGTTTTGATGGTGGCAACGCGGTCTTGCCAGCTATGGGTGGTGGCCACGTTCGGGAAAAAGGCCTCCGACGCTTCCAGGTTGTGGTTATAGCGCGTCACACCCGCTTCCTTGAGGGCTTGGGCCTGATCCGCATTCACTTCACCCAAGGCGCAGCAGGGCTTGATGTTGGTTTCCGCAATAATCTGCCGTACCGTTTCCAGAATTTGTTCAAATTCGCTTTCCTGGCGACCGCCATACTTGGGGCCACGCCCTTGGCTCACCAGACAAAAGCGCTTGGCTCCGGCGGCTTCGGCGGCCTTGGCTTGGGCCAAAATTTCCTCGGGAGTCCGCAAACCATAGATCGGGGACTCCTGACCGGGGTGGTGAGCCGACTGGGCACAGAAGGAGCAATTTTCCGAGCAGGAACCGGATTTCACGTTGCCGATGCTGCACAGGTCAACTACGTTGCCGCAGCGGGCTTGGCGCACGCGATCGGCCGCGGCACAAAGGGCCAAAATATCTGCCTGATCATCAATTTGGGTCAGGATCAGGGCCGTGGCTCGATCGATCGCCTCGCCTGCAATGACTCGATCGGCCAATTGATCTAACCACTGGCCGAGCACCGCACCCGTGAGACCCTCAGACACAGCAGACGGCTGCCAAGGGGTGGCCGATCGAACCGAAGACGGAAGCGCTTGAACCACGGCTGACTCCTCCAACAAAGAAACCCAAAGAACCCCCAACGGCCCCATCCACCACCAGATCCATTGCGCCAGATCCATATTCGGAGTTGGTCATCAGCACAGGACAGCCGATGTCCTTCCCGAGTGGCGGAAAACAGGCCACGGGTGACTCCAAATTGTACACGGTTGATTCACTGCCCACCCTTGGCCCTCCGGGGCGATCGCCTTGATGGGGTGATCGGGCTGGCCATCCAGCACGGTAGGATAGGGCTTAGTTTGTCAAGCGCTCGGTCTGTGGCAATGGCTACCATCGATTCAGCCCGTGGCTCAAAGTCTTGGCATTAAAAGCACTAGCAGGTTTTTAACGTTTTATGAAGCGATTTCTCTCTGGGCTACTGGCGCTGGTGATGGTGGTGTCGATCGGCCTAACGGGCTGTGCGGCGGGTGACTCGGCCAACGGCATCAGCGGCAACTACCAAGCTGATACCCTCGCCTTGGTCGGCAGCCTGCGGAATGCCATCACCATGGCCGATAGCGATCCCGCCAAACGAGCAGCCCAAGCCGATGCTCGCGCCAAAATCAATTCCTATGCTTCCCACTACCGCCGGGATACCCGCGTGGCTGGGCTAAATTCCTACACCACCATGCGCACGGCTTTGAATTCACTGGCGGCCCACTATTCGGCCTATCCCAACCGCCCCGTGCCTGAAAAGTTACAAAAGCGTTTGGAAACTGAGTTCCGGCAAGTGGAAGCGGCCCTGAATCGAGGCGCTTAGGAAAGTTTCGATACACTCAATACACTGAGCATGGGGCGGTTCGATCGCCCCATTTTTGTCGCCTTCGTTGGCCTAGCTCAATCAAAGGCCTAGCTCAATCAAATTCTGTGGATTAACCCCCTAGTTGCATCCTAGGGGGGTGAAGATGCCCGCCCTGGGTCGTGGGAGCTGAGAATGCTGGAAGTTGAAGTCCACCAACAGTTACGCGCGTTTTTGCGGGCCTGTGGCGATCGCCCCTGGCTGCATCACCTAACCCTGGCGCGGTTGGTGGCGCGGGTCTTGCGATCGGGCCGCAGTTCCCTGATCCAAGGGGGCACGGCCGTGGCCGCCGGCCGCCATCGCCTCAGCTATCTGGCTCCGGCCCTGCTCTGCGAGCAGGCGGTGGTGTTGGTGGTTCCCCCGGCGGTGCAACAGCGGCTTTTAGAAGTGGACTTGGCTCGGTTGCGGTTGTGGCTGGCCCAGAGCGATCGCCCCTTGCCTCCGGTGCATTGCCTGGTGGATCAGCCCTCGGAAGCCGCGCAGGCCCTGGCGGCCACCTTGCGGGCCGATCAACCGGGTCTCTGGATTTTGTCCCCCAGCCAATGGCTGGCTGATCGCCTGGAACTGTCGGGCCAGCGATCGCGCTTGGCCGGCCTGCCCACCCTGATTGATGGGGCCGATGATCTGGAGCGCTGGACGCAAGAAACCCTGCGACTGGACATTAGCCCGGCCGATTGGCATCGGTGGCGTTTGGCCTGTCCCGATCGCGCCCAGGTCATCCATGACTTGGAAGTGGCGATCGCCCATGGACTGCTGCAACATCCCCCCAATCCCTACGGCGCTTGGCTGTTGGATGAGCCGGAAGCGGCGGCCTTGCTGCAAACATTGCGATTATTGGCGGTTCAACTGCCGCCCCTGTGGCGAACGCTGCTGCATCGGGCCGGAGACCAGCAATGGCCGATCCTGGCCCAGCCCGATCGCCAAACGGGGCAGTTTCACCTGCAATGCCAACCGATCGACGTGGCCGAAATCTTGCGCCCCCTCTGGCAAGCCCAGCCGATCGCCCTGATTGGCAGCTTCCTGGATTTGGAAGTGGAAGCTCCCTTATATCAAGCGCGGTTGGGGCTGGACAACGGCGATGAGCAGCGGCTGACCTGCTTGAAATTCACGCCCGATCGACAGCAAGAGGCGATCGGGTTCTATTTACCCGAGCAGTTGCCCCTCCCCAACACCCCGCAATTCCAGGCGGCCCTGATTCAGCAGCTCTATGCCCTGTTGGCTTGGCAAGGGCCGACCGGCTTCACCGTGGTGTTGGTGGGGGATGTGCCCCTCAAGGGCCGGCTGGCGGCCCAACTGGCGGCGGAATTTGGCTCCCGCGTCCAACTGGAACGCACCGCCCCCGATGACAACGGCATTTTGGTCACCGGGTGGGACTTTTGGCGCAACCACAGCGATCGGCTGCCCGCTCCCCACCTGCTGGTGATTGCGGCTTTGCCCATTCCCTCCCTCGAAGATCCCCTGGTGGCCGCCCGGGTCAGCGCCTACAAGCGCCAGCGTCGGGACTGGTTTCGCTGGTATCTGTTGCCCTCGGCCCTTAGCGATCTGCAACGGTCGATCGCGCCGTTACGGGAGCGATCGACCCCTGATCCCAATGCGCCCCCACTGTTGGCCCTGCTGGACACCCGGGTGGTGCGCCGCAGCTATGGCTCCCAGGTCTTGGCAGCCTTGGATCCCGTGGAGCGGATAAACGACCTTGAACCCCGTTGGCTTTAAATTTCCAGAAATTTCCAGAAATTCCCAGGGCAGCGCCGACGGGCTAGAAATCTGAATCCAAAGTTGAAGAATTCTTGCGAAATGTTCGTCTAAGCTCATTTCCCTTGGGGGCGATCGGGCGAATTTTTGATCGCTCTGCTCCCCAATCGAACTGCCAGCCCAACCATTTCGCGATCGTTTCAGGGTTAATTAACAGATATCCTTTATCTACAAAAAAACTGGGTGGAGATGAACAATGGGTGAATCCAAACGCCGCAAATCCCTCCTTGGGGACGACTATGGCAAGGCTCAAGAAACGATTTTGCCCAACGTGCCAATTACCAAACAGCAAGCCGATCGGTTCGTGAAGATCACCAGTCGCGGGGCTTGGATTGGGATCGGTACGCTGTTGGCCGCTTGGCTCACCATTCGATTTGTGGGGCCGGCCTTTGGTTGGTGGCAGGTTAACTAAAATCAGTGGGGCGATCATCCAATAATCGCGCCATCATCGCGCCATTATTGATACCCTTGGGAAATCGTTGGGAAGCGTCTGCTCTGCTCAATTGGGCAACCGGCCCCCTGTGACCTGTTGCGATCGAATCCTAAGAATTCTCAACGGTTGTTCCTATCCCCCCGGATCCGAATCAAACCATGGGAAGATCGCAATAGTCCCCATCATGTCGGACTTTGAGCGCTTCCTTGGCTCAAAACATCCGTGCCAAGATCCGCGCCAATCCGTTGCGAAGAAACCCCCAGGCAGTTCCGCATCCACTGCCATTCACCCCCTGACCTGCCATCCCGATCATCCATTCCCCGGGGACGGTCAATGTAACAATCCGAACAACGTAGCCAAAAGTTTGGATCAGGGTTTTCAGGGGCAATTTCTAAGGGCCCAAGCTCCAGGATCCTTGGAAATTGATGAGCGTTTCTTCAGTGATTTTTCAGGAAAATCTGCTCAATGCTGGCCAAAGTTTGATCCCGAAACCACTCGAAGCACTGTGTTCTTTCATACGGACTGGTGACACAGATTAGTGGGATCTTGCCAGCAGTTTACAGGTCACCGATGCCGCCCTTGCACTAGGGATAACCATCCCAAACCCAGCATTGGGCAGACTAGGGCCTTTGTCGCCTTCCATTGTTAAGGGGCAGCCCAGGGCGATCGCCCCAAGCATCACATCAATCGAATCAGCGAAACCAATCAATCCGTTGATTGCTTGCTGAAATTCTTAAGAGACTATAAAAATCGTAATCAGCCTCTACAATGAAACCAGAAGATCGAGGGTAAGCCGTGTTTCTCAGACTTGCCGAGCAACATCGCCAGTTTGTCAGGGATCTCGTCATGAGCCTGCAGGCTTTGGCCAATGTTCTAGAACGCCGGGGCTATTTGGCCTCGTGCTATACCTGTGGCGATCGCATGAACAGCGCATCGTTTATGGTTAGTCTCGGCGATAATCACCTGATCCGGTTCCTGGTGTCCGATTATGGAATTACCTGGACGGAGATGCGCGATGATCGCGAACTCATGAAAATTGAAGGGGCTGAGGCGATCGGGCAGCTCCAGGAACTGGCCAAACTGCTGAAGGTTTCTGAAAATTCCCCATTAGCCGATCGTTCCGTTCCCCAATCCCCCGTCATGGGCACAACGGCTCCAAACGCTTCAACCCAGATGTTGGTGGGCTAAGGTTAAACAGCAAACCGCGCTTGGTGGCCGGTACGCTGGGACATTGCCAACGTTGCACCATGCAAACGTTGCACCATGGATGAGTCCAATTTCCCCCAGTGCGCCATCAAGACCGGTGGCTGACCTGCGCGATCGCCCAGTCAGCACGCAGTCATGACTCAGTAATTACTCGGTCGCTCAAAATGCAGGTGGCAACTCGGGGGTGGTTGTGTGTATCGTTGGAATCCTCATGCCCCTAAGCTGAGGAGGGTGTCAAGTGTCTACCTCAACCTCTGCGCTTCGCGGTTGATTGCGTTTTAACATCCTGCCCCTATGAACCCCCGCGCTGTCGATCCTCGCACTCCCGATCGCCCCCCGATCGATGCTGACGAGCATCGAGAGCAAGCCTATGAGCTATTTCTAAAGCTTTACAACAACCATCGCGACTTCTTTGATGAGCTGCTGGATGCGGATCAGCAACAGGTGGGTGAACACCTCCGCAGCAGCCGTTATGTCCAGGGCATGGTGCGCGGTCAGCAGGCCTATCTAATTTCCAACCTGATTAATGGCAAAAGCCAATCTCTGCTGCAATACCAAATGATTTGGATGATGGGGCGCGATCCCCAAGCAGCATTGCCGATTCCCGATCAGCGTCTTTCCCGTCGTCACGCAGTGATTCAATACATTCCGCGCCGGGGTTTTTATTTGGTGGATCTGGGCAGCACCAACGGCTCGTTCATTAACGGTCGGCTGGTGCGGGGTCGCCACCGGTTGCGGGATGGCGATCGACTGCGGTTGGGGGGCTTTTCGTTTGATTTCTTTATCTGCTACAGCTCCCAAACGGTGAATTCGGCCCCGGCCGATTTGATCGCCCAGCTCCAAGCCATGCCGATTCCAGAGGAAACGGATTCCAGCTTGCGCTACAAGGATGCGTTATCCGTGCCGTTGGCGGAGAAGTTGGCGGCGGAGGAAACGATGCTGGCCAGCGGCGAAGGGGCCGGCGAGAATAATGCCCCGGTGGATGGTGAGGATGATTTGGGGCCGCCGTTGCCGGATCCCGAGGGATTTGCGTTTTAGGGTTTTATTGTTGGTTTTTTCGGTTGGTCGGTTAGTTGGTTAGTCGGTTGGTCAGTTGGATTAGTCAGTTGGTCGGTTGGTCAGTTGGATAGGTTGCAGCGGCCCCAAGGCTAGCAACCGCTGGGTTCCATGATCGTCACCAGATCCACGCTGAATTGGGTCTCGAAAATGGGACATTCACAGTCTAGGCTCCACCGCTCGATCGCGCAGTCATCGTGGCGATCGGCCGGTTCCAACAACAATCGAAATTCGCGACTGGGGGGCCGAAACTGGCATTGCACCCGTCGCACCGCTTGAATTTGACGGCGATCGAGGGCTGCGGCCAGGCGCAAAATGGCGCTCAGCTCGTCCACCATTTGCCGATAGCGCTTGCCAGCCAGGGCCTGATAGCCCTCATGTCGTTTTTTGGGAGCGCTCTTGCGGTGGTAGCGGGCCAGGTTGGCAATCACTTCAATTTCCGTTTCCGTGTAGCCCAGCAGTTGCCCGTGGCGGATCAGGTAATAGGCGTGCTTGTGGTGAGCATCATGGCCCACGTGATGGCCGCATTGGTGCAGGACGGCGGCGGCCCACAGCAGCTCGCGGCTATTGTCATCCCAGTTGTGCAATAGACCTTGGGTTTGGTCAAACAGGGTCAGGGCCATGGCGGCCACATGCTCGGCGGAAGGCAGGTTCACCTGATATTTTTTGGCCAACGCCAGAACGCTGCGTTCGCGCACGGAGCTTTGGAACCGCAGGCGATCGTCAATCAGTTGGTGCTGCAACATCCAGTCAACGATTACGCCTTCCCGGAGCGATCGCTCGCACACCACCAGTCGATCGACTCCCAACAGATCCATGGCCTCTTGCAACACCACGGCTCCGGCCAGGATAATTTCCGCCCGCCGATCGCTCATTTCCGGCAGGGTCGATCGCTCCTCAATGTCCATGCGGCGCAGTCGATCGACCCATTCTCGCAAGGCCGCCAACGGCAACTCACAGCCCTGCAACGGGGAGGGAACATAGCCCGTGCTGTCCGCCGCATGGATGGCCGCCAAGCATTCCGCCGTGCCCGACGTGCCCACCAAGGTCAGTTGATCCGCGAGGGGATGTTTGACCAGTTCCCCATGCAATTCTTCCACCGCCCGCTCCAACATGCCCCGGGCATAGGCCCGCAGCGCCTCGTAGTCCATGTCCGTGATCGGGTCGGTGCGGACAAATTCCGTGGTGAGCCGCACGGCCCCCACCTTGGTGCTGCTCAGGTAAAGGGGTTCACGCCCATCCCCCAAAATCAACTCCGTGGAGCCACCGCCAATGTCGATGATGGCGTGGGGCTTGCCATCCAACTCCATGGCCGACAACACCCCTAGATAAATGCGGCGGGCTTCTTCGGGCCCGGCGATCGCATTCACCTTCATGCCCACATCCCGCGCCACCCGTCGCAAAAAGTCTCGGCCGTTGGGAGCTTCCCGCACGGCACTGGTGGCCACGGCAATCACTTCATCCACTTGCAGGCTCAGGGCCAGGTCATAGCACCGTTGCAGGGCAGCGATCGCCCGATCCATGGCTGCCTCTGTCAAATCACCGGTTTTGGGATCGCGCTCACCCAACCGCACCGTACTTTTCTCGCGGGAAATGATGTCGAAGGCGGGCAAACTGGGATCCACCTGCACAATCGCCATGTGAATGGAGTTTGTGCCGATGTCGATGGCGGCCACAACGGGACGGCTCGATCGAAAAGCGAGCGGGGCAGGCGAAGCAGACAGGGTTTGCATGGTTTGCATGGCGGGTCTAGGCCGATTTTAATACCGCAGTTGATCAGATGCGCATTCCAGTTTGTGGATTGGCTGAACAGCAGAGAAACTCCGGATTGGGCACTTGATTTTGCGAAGTGTATTGCAACGCTGCTTTACACCCTGCGAGTGCGTCCGATGCTGTTGTCTACTCTTCGATCGATTACAGCCCATAGCCAATTGTGGATGAATCCGGTGATGGATCAGGCGGCGGCCACCCACTCGCAGCCCGATCGCGCCATTGTCCTCGGAGGAAGTTTGGCGGGTCTGTTGGCCGCCCGAGTTTTGGCCGATCGCTTCCAAACCGTCTTGGTTTTGGAACGGGATCCCCTGCCTACCCCCTGGGAACGACCCGAAACCCCGGACGAAACCTGGTGCAATCGCCGCCCTGGCACGCCCCAGGCTGACCATGTGCATGTGCTGTTGGCGCGGGGACAGCAGATCTTGGAATCGCTCTTTCCTGGATTCGCCAATGATTTGGCCACATCCGGAGCAGTGGAAGTGAACTGGACAGCCGACTGCGCCATGATGGGCCTCGGCAGTTGGAATCCACGGGTTTCATCGGATTTGGTGACCCGCACCAGCAGCCGATCGCTCCTGGAAAGCTTGGTGCGGCGACGGTTACAGGCCATTCCCAACGTGATTTTTATGTCGGGGGTTGCGGTTCAAGGGCTAGTGGTGGCGGGCGATCGGGTCACGGGAGTGCGCCTAGAAGGGAACTCTGCCCAAAACCTGGTGAGCACCTTGGCCACGGAAACCCTCTTGGGGGCCCAATTGGTGGTGGATGCCATGGGACGTAATTCCCAAATGCCCCGCTGGCTGCAACAGTTGGGCTATGGCTCCGTTCCGGAAGTGACGATCGATGCCAAGTTGGGTTACGCCAGCCGTTGGTATCAAATGCCCGCCGACTATTTGGCCCAGGTGGCCCAGGATCCGGAAAACACCTGGAAATCGATTTTGCTGTGGGCCAAGCCGCCCCACCAACCCCGCGCCGGGGTGCTCTATCCGGTGGAGGGTAACCGCTGGGTGGTGACGGTTTCGGGAACCAATGGCGACTATCCCCCGGCCGATGAGGAAGGGTTTCTGGCCTTTGTTCGCAGCTTGCGGGATCCGGCCATTGCGCGGGCGATCGCCTCGGCGCAACCGATTTCAGACATCAAGCTCTATCGGGGCACGGCTAACCGCTGGCGACATTACGAACAGTTGGCCACGTTCCCGATCGGGCTGGCCCTGTTGGGGGACGCGGTTTGCACCTTCAACCCAATTTATGGCCAGGGCATGACCGGGGCCGCACTCGGTGCGGTGACCTTGGGTGATTGTCTCGATCGGGCCCAATCGGAACTCGGCTTAGATTGGGGACAATTTACCCACCTGTTCCGGCAAGAGTTGGCCCGCGTGATTCAGTTGCCTTGGTTGATGGCCACGGGGGAAGACCTGCGTTGGCCCGCCACCGAAGGGCCGCGACCCGATCGCCCTACGCGCTGGATGCAAGCTTACCTGGAGCGAGTTTTGCATCTCACCGATGCCCACAAGGACATCCATGAAACTGTCTGGAAAATCCAGCACATGATCCTCTCTCCCCAAGCTCTATTCCATCCCTCGATCATGATGCGGGTGGGGGGCGCTTGGCTCTATCAACGGCTGCTGGCCAATTGGTTTCCCGCCTGGGGGCCCGAAAACCTGAACCTCACGCCCTCGTTCTTGGGGGCCCGACGTTAGGGGCCGATTCTCCTAATCGTTCGTTACGTCCGGCACATCCGAGAGCACTCGGCCGGGAGCCGAAGCCGCTGGGGCTGTTTCTGCCTCGGCGGCTTCGTTGTTGTTGGCATCGTTGTTGGCATCTTCCGCCGGGGCGGCCGCTTCCGCATTCGATGCGGCTTCGCTTTCCGGGGCATTCTCCGCAGGTGCTGCCCATTCTTCCCCAATCGCCAGGGTGACCCGATCGGGGCCGGCGGCCCGCAGCTCACTGACCAACTGCAACACCTTTTCGTAGGGCAAGTTGCGATCGGGCTGAATCAACACCACGCCCTTGGGATTTTTGAGGTAGTTCTGAATATCCGCCTTGAGTTGATCCTTGGGAATGGCGCGATCGAGCACCACCGTTTGTCCCTGGCGATCCAGCTTAATCAACAAGGGCGGTGGCGGCGGCCCCTGGTCGGGTTCCGCAGGCGCATCCTCACCGCTGGCGGGCAGGTTCACTTCCAGGCTGTTTTGGCTGCCCAACACCATGGACAAAATGATGAAAAAGGTGAGCACCGTCATCAACACGTCCAGCATCGGCACAAGGTTGACTTCCGGGGGCTTGTGGTGAGTCTGTCGATTGCGCGATCGCATGGTTGAGAATCCACTCCGGTTGAGGGGGGGCATGAGCGCCAAAGGAACAAGGCAACGGCAGGCAACTGCCACAAGAACTAACCGGCCTGGCGGTTGATTAACCCTGCTCGAAGGAAAGACCGACCCGATCGCCCCCCACAGCTTTCAGGAGCGTCAAGACTTCTTCAATCGATCGAAACGGCAAGGTGCGATCGGCCTTCAACACCACCATCCCATCCGGCTGTTTGGCAAAATAGTCCGCCACGGCTTGATCCAGTTCCGCCGGGGTCACCGGTTTGTCATTCAGCAAAATCTGCTTTTTTTGGTCTAGCCCCACCAGCAGCGGATCCTTGGGAACTGTCGCCGCCGCTGAGGTTTTGGACTTGGGCAACTGCACGTTGGGCATCTGTGCCCCGGTCAGGGTCATCGACACCAAAATAAAGAACGTGAGCACCGTCATCAACACGTCCATCATTGGCACGAGGTTGACATCTGGGAGCTGATTGGCCGATCGGGTCTTGGGTCGCATGGGGCCTGGTTTCCTGTCCTAATCCACTCCTAATCCACCAACGACGGCGGGCGATCGGCATAGGGCAAGGGGTCGAACCCATGGGTTGGCCGTTCTCCACCGGGCGATCGACCGCCACCGCTGGGCAAGTCTGGCGTGGGGAACAGGGGTTCATACCAAACCTGGCGATAGATCAGCTCCAAACGACTGCCCACCTCGGTGAAATAGTCAATTTGCTGAGATTGCAGCACCACCAACACCCGAAACACCACCAAAGCCATAATCGCCACAATCATGCCAAAGGCCGTGGTCAACAGGGCTTCACCGATCCCCGCTGCGGCGGCCGTGGCGGCCTTGGTGTCGCCGCCGCCACCAATGTTCAAGTTATTGAAGGTGGCAATTAGCCCCGTCACCGTTCCCAGCAGTCCCAGCAGGGGGGCAACGGCCACGATCGTCTCCAGCAATTTATCGCCCCGTCGCATTTTCACGAACTCACGTTCGGCGGCCGTTTCCAGCGCCAAATTAAACGTTTCCGGGGTGGCTTGTTTCAACACCAAGGGAGCCAACAAAAATCGCCCGATCGGGAGGGTTTGGGCCTCGCGAGCCGTGATCGCCGCATCCTCCAGGCTATACTTTGCCGCCGCCAATACATCATGGACAATGCGATCTTCCTGGGCCATTAACCGCACCCAAAACACTGCCCGCTCCAGGGTCACGGCCACCGTCGCGATCGACATTCCCAGCAGGGGCCACATGACCGGCCCCCCTTTCACCAGCAAATCAAAAACCTGAGACATGGCCGCCCTAAAACCCAAAAGCGTTGTGATACCTAGCGTTGCCGATTCCCATTAATCCCGCTCGATTGCCCCTACTAGCCCCAAGCATCCCATTGGTTAGTCGATTTGGTCAGTCGATCGATGTCCTAACCGATCCCCGGGTAGCTGCAAGGTTCGATCGCACCCTTAACTCACGGCCTTCGCCTGATCGGTTCAGTGCGATGGCAGAGTCCGTAATCAATCACAAAATATCAGAAAATACCAATTATTTATCAGTTCATTCGTGTCATTGATTCACAGGTCAATCAATTCACTGATCAACTCGTCAATACAATGCAAGAAAAACCAGGAAATTAATGCAAGAATAAAAAGTAAAAGGAGCCAGAATTAATCTAGATTTTACAACACAGTTAAATTAAATTCTGAAATTGGCTTGCAATTTTTCAGTAATTCTTAGAAGAGAAATTTTTGAAAAGATGCTCTCTAGAATGCTTTTTAAAAATACTTTCTAAAATGCCTTCCAAGAATCATACAGCCTTTACCTAGAATTATTGGCACGCCATATTGCAGATGCCATAAAGCAACGGTTTGGTGGGCAGTGCCCACCCTACGGGCGACTGTGCTTAGTAATCGAAGTAAGGGCTGTATGGAAGCTTTAGAAGCGCTCTGCTGGCGATTCTATTTGGTCGTGCAGATTTTTAGCTTGAAATGTGACTGTTGAGAACTAATGAGGGCTGATTGAGCACCTTAATCAATCCATTTAGGCGTTCAAAGCTGTTTTTGATTGCTCCTGCCTAAAGTCAATCTTGCTTAGATTAAGAAAAGTTTAAATGTAATTAAATTTTTGCGTAAGACGCAAAATTGCACGATTTTTGGTCACTTTGTTAGAAGTTCACGACGAACCAGAATGAGCTTAAATTTTCTTTAACCCATTCTTAATTCAATAGCAGACTTCCAATAACCGATTTCCGAAATAATGAGGCTGCTAAGTTGGAATTTTTTAACAGCTTCTTGAAGTTTGTTTGTTTTTGATCACCCACTTCAGGCAGACAAGTGTTGAGTCGGTGATGCAATTGCCAGCAAATTTTCAATGAATCGTAAGCCAATCCAAGGCAATGTCGATGCTCTGTTGGCATCACACAAAAGACTGCATCGATTCCGCACCAATTGAGTGCGGCCAAGATCTGAGCTAGCAGTTTCAATCGCCAATGGTTTTAAGGTTTCGCTCTTGGGCCAGAGCTTGAACATTGACTGACGGCTGCGGGCTGGGTCTTGGGGTGGGTTGCTGGTGTTCGTAATCAATCTTTGTGCTGGAGTGAAGTGTTTATGATCTCTACGAAGTTGCGTCGTCGGAGCGCGATTTTGGCCGGAGCAGTGGCAGCGCTGGCATTTGTTACGAACTGGGGTACCCAAGCCGCTCAGTCCCAGAACAACACGATCGCCATTGATGGGTCGAGCACGGTGTTCCCCATTACGGAAGCGGTGGCCGAAGAGTTCCAAGCTTCCAAGCGGGGCGCTGTGCGGGTGACGGTTGGGATCTCGGGAACCGGCGGTGGTTTCAAGAAGTTCTGCAACGGTGAATTGGATATCAGCAACGCATCGCGGCCGATTAAGGAAAGCGAGCAACAGGCTTGCGCCGCCAAGGGAATTGAGTACGTGGAGCTGCCAGTTGCCTACGATGCGCTGACGGTGGTGGTGAACCCCCGCAACACTTGGGCCGCCAGCATGACCACCGCAGAATTGAAGGCCATGTGGGAAGGGGCTGCGGAAGGAAAAATTACGAAGTGGAGCCAAGTTCGTCCCGGCTGGCCGGATGTGAAGTTCACGCTGTTTGGCCCCGGTGCAGATTCGGGCACGTTTGACTACTTCAATGAAGTGATTTTGGGCAAGGACAACAAGAGCCGCACGGACTACACGCCCAGCGAAGATGACAACGTTTTGGTGCAAGGCGTTTCGCGCGATCAAAACGCCTTGGGCTATTTCGGCTTCGCCTACTATGACCTGAACAAGAGCCGCGTGAAGGCGGTGGCCATTGACTCGGGCAAGGGCGCTGTGATGCCGACGGTGGGGGCGGTGAATGATGGAACCTATACGCCGCTGTCGCGCCCCATCTACATCTATGTGAAGAAGTCGGCGCTCGATCGCGCTGAGGTGCGCGAGTTTTCGGAGTTTTACCTGAAGAATGCGACTCGTCTGGTGCGGGAAGTGGACTACGTGCCGCTGCCGGATGCGGACTACCAAGCGGCAACCCAACGCTTGAGCCAACGGGAAGTGGGCCGCAAGCCGCTACGGGCGGGCCTGTAGGCTCGATCGCCCAGATAGCAGGCGGCTCTGGGCAACTGCGCATCGATCGAACTCCACTGGGGATTATGGGTCGATCGCGACGGTGGCCCAGTGCTTGAGCGAATCAAACCGAATGAACTGGGGCAAGCGGTCTGCCGATGGGGTCGATCGCTTGCTCCTTTGATATCAAGACCTATGGCTTTGCGAGATTCAACTCCCCTCAACCCTTGGCGGCGATCGCGCGATCGACAGCGCTGGACTGAACGGGCGATCGAACTGTTGCTGTTGCTGGCGGCCCTCTCTTCGATCGCCACCCTGCTCGGCATTCTTTACGTTTTGGTGGGTGAATCCCTACAGTTTTTTCAGCAAGTTTCCCTTTGGGAATTCATTACCGAAACCCGCTGGACACCGCTGTTTGGCGATCCCAAATATGGCATTTGGCCGTTGCTGTCCGGAACCTTAACGACCACCTTTGTGGCCTTGCTCATTGCCATTCCCTTCGGCACTGCGATCGCCATTTATTCCAGTGAATTTGCACCCGCCACGGTGCGCGAAATTCTAAAACCACTGCTGGAATTATTAGCCGGTGTGCCCAGCGTTGTTTATGGCTACTTTGCCCTCTTGGTGGTCACGCCCCTATTGCAACAGGTGCTTCCTTGGCTCCCCGGTTTCAACATGATCAGCGCGGGCGCAGTCATGGGATTAGCCATTATTCCGCTGGTGAGTTCCATCAGTGAAGATGCCATGCAAGCCGTGCCCAATACCCTGCGCGAGGGATCCTATGCCATGGGGGCAACCAAGCTACAAACGGCGTTGAAAGTAGTGTTTCCGTCGGCTATCTCCGGGATTATGTCCGCCTATATTTTGGGCACATCCCGCGCCTTGGGGGAAACGATGATCGTGACGATCGCGGCGGGGTTGCAACCCACCCTCACCTTCAATCCCTTTGAGCAAGCTGCCACCATCACGGCCTACATTGTGCAGGTCAGCATGGGCGATTTGCCCCACGGCACTTTGCAATATCAAACCATTTTTGCCGCAGGATTAACGCTGGTTCTTTTAACCCTTGTCCTGAACATTATTGGTCACTTACTGACAAAACGTTATCGCGAGCGTTACTGATGTTAGCTGCCAAGTTTTCAGACCTCATTACACCCCAACTGGGTCACCAACTCCATCAACGTAAGCTGCTGAATCTGGGCTTTATGGTGATGGGTTTGGTGGCAATTATGGTGGCATTGTTCACCCTGGCAGCCTTGATTATTCATATGGCCATGAGTGGCTGGCCAAGGCTCAGTACCTGGGAATTTTTCACGGCTTTTGCCAGCCGCCGCCCAGAACGCGCCGGTATTTTAGCCGCTTGGGTTGGCAGTTTGTTAGTGATTTCGGTGACTGCCATTGTGGCAGTGCCGATCGGGGTAGCAGCGGGTATTTATTTGGAAGAATATGCTCGTAAAAATTGGCTGTCAGAATTGATTGAGATAAACGTCACCAACTTGGCTGGAGTTCCTTCCATTATTTATGGACTTTTGGCCCTGGGTGTGTTTGTTTATGAATTCAAGTTTGGGCGCAGTGTTTTAACGGCTGGTTGCACGCTGGCGCTGTTGATTTTGCCGATCGTAATTGTGACCACGCGAGAGTCCTTGCGATCGATTCCGCAAATGATTCGCGAGGCAGCCTATGCGGTGGGAGCCACCCAATGGCAAGTGATTTGGCATCATGTTTTGCCCTACTCGATCGGGGGCATTTTGACGGGAACCATCATTGGTTTGTCGCGGGCGATTGGTGAAACCTCCAGTTTGATCACAATTGGTGCTTTAACCTTCATTGCCTTTTTGCCCGAGTCTCCTTTTCAAGGCAAGCCACCTTTTGTGTCCTGGGAATGGTTGAATTCTCCCTTCACCGTGATGCCAATTCAAATGTTCAATTGGGTTTCTCGGCCCAATCCTGAATTTCAGGTCAACGCGGCAGCGGCAGGCACAGTGTTAATGACCATGACTTTGCTGATGAATGGCCTTGCAATTTATCTCCGCTATCGTCTGCGTCAAGGAATCAAATGGTAACCAGCAGTTCACAGACTATGCAGCGACTTGATAGCCAATTTCCCATTAAAGCCGAAGTGCGATCGCTTGATTTCTACTACGGCCAGTCCCAGGTGCTAAAAGATATCAACCTTGCGATTCCCGATCGGCAAATTACGGCCCTCATGGGGCCTTCGGGGTGCGGCAAAACAACCTTGCTGCGGTGTTTTAACCGAATGCATGATCTATATCCTAACAATCGCTATCGGGGCGAAATTCTCTTAGATCAACGACACAATATTCTCAGTCCCACCATTGACCCGATCGAGGTGCGGATGCGCATTGGGATGGTTTTTCAGAAACCGAATCCTTTCCCAAAATCAGTTTATGAAAATGTAGCCTATGGTTTACGGGTTCAGGGTCGTACTCAGCGATCGGACTTGGATGAAAAGGTGGAAGCGGCCCTCAAATCTGCCGCCCTTTGGCATGAGGTGAAAGATCGCCTAAAAGAGCCGGCTTTTAATCTTTCCGGTGGTCAACAACAACGCCTTTGCATTGCTCGTGCCCTCGTAACTAACCCCGATTTAGTGTTATTTGACGAGCCAACCTCTGCGTTGGATCCAATGTCCACGGCCCATATTGAAGAATTAATGCGGCAACTGAAAGCCCAAGTCACGATCTTGATTGTGACCCACAGTTTGCAGCAGGCGGCGCGATTTTCAGACTATGCCGCTTTTATGTATTTGGGAAAACTTGTGGAATTTCAAAAAACGACGAAGCTGTTTGCTGAACCACAAGATCCACTGACCCAATCCTATTTATCGGGCAGTGTTGGCTAAAGAATTTTGAGATTTTTAGAATTCGTTGCTGAACTGTTAATTGGCGTTGCTTTTGATTTTGGCTTTGATTTCGGCTTTGATTTTGATTTTGGCTTTGACTTTGATTGCTATTTAGACCGGTTGCCATTACTCACTTGGACGATCGCCTCCCATGGGTTCTTCACCAATGCTGAACTTTAAACTTGACTCCCTACCCTGGGCTGCCAACCAGTGGAAACAGATTCAGCGATCGATTCCCTATTTGCTGAACCTGTGCAATCGGCCATTGCTGTTTGTGGCGATCGGGTTGCATGTGGCGGTGTTGATGTTGCCCACACCCGATCGCACTGAAACCGAAAAACAGCCCCCCAAGGAAGTGATTAAGGTTTCCCAATTGAGCGCCGCCCCCCCAAAACCGAAGCCTCAAAAACCCAAAAACGCCAAGCCCAAGCCCCCAAAACCGAAGCCCCAAAAGCCCAAAGCCACGCCCCCCAGGCGATCGCCCGCGTTGGTAGCCACGCCGCCCAAACCCAAACCCCAGCC